>CAMDHS010000020.1 GCA_945898115.1 Comamonas sp. lk | reverse complement strand
GCCACAGCGCAAAACGACGGCGTGCTGACGCTGGCGCAGGTTGAAGGCGCGGTGCTCAATGTGGCGCGCTACGACGTGTTCAAGTTGTCAGAAGCGGTGCTGGCCGGCCAGGCGCTGCGCGTGCAGCGCATGCTCGACGGCCTGCAGGCCGAGGGCGAGGCAGAGGTGCTGGTGCATTACACGCTGGCCGAAGACATACGCGCGCTCAAACGCGTGAAAGACGCCATGGGCCAGGGCCGTCCACTGCCCATGGCGCTGCGCGAAAACCGCGTCTGGGGCGCAAAAGAGCGCTTGTTTGAGCGCGTGCTGCCGCGCCTGAGCGACGGTCAACTGGCCGAGCTGCTGCACGCCGCGCAGCTGGTGGACGGCATTGTCAAAGGCCTCAAGCAGCCTGACTGGCCGGCCAACGGCTGGCAAGCGCTGCACCGGCTGGCGCAGCAGCTGTGCGGCTTGTGCGCGGCCAGTGCAGCCGCCAAGCCGGTGGCGGCGCGGCGATAGCGTAGCGGTGTTGCTGGGCGGCAACGGATAGTTGCTGCGCTTCGGGGTAAATACCCCGGTAAAACGTAATTTGTTAATTTAAACAATAAAAGTTTAAATGGTATTAAAATCATTTTGTGCCATTAAATTTACATTGCCATAGCTACCGCCGTATCCACAGCCATGGATTTACCCTGGTTGAGCTGATGATTGTGGTGGCAGTCATGGGGATTTTGGCCAGCATCGCGCTACCTTCATACAAGAGCTATGTCACCAAAAGCCGGGCGCAGGCGGCCACATCCGATCTGGTGGGCATGTCGCTGGCGCTGGAAAACACCTTCCAGAAGACCTTGAGCTACCCCAATGCCTACACCACTGAAACCACGATTCCCGCTCTGAGTTCTAGCCGCACGGCCACTACCGGCTTGAACGATTTCAGCGGCTGGTCGCCGGCGCAAAGCAGTTACTTCAGCTATTCCGTCATCACCACCAATGCAAGCTTTACCGTCAAGGCCACCGGCAACGGCAGCGCCATGTCGGGCAGCTGCGTAATGAGCTTGACCAATGAAAACGTTCGCAGTGCGTCTGCGGATAATTCATGCGGATTTACTTCTTGGTAGGGGCGCCCATGCAAACTTTTTCAAGTCAGCGTGGATTTACGCTTGTTGAGCTGCTGGTGTCACTAAGCATCACGTCCATGGTGCTGCTGGCCAGCGTGCCCTATCTTTCCGACTGGACCTACAGCCGGCAAATCAAGGACGCCAACAGCAAGTTGCTTTCGGCCTATGGTCTGGCCAAGGCGATGGCGCTGCGCAACCCCGAGGCGGCGCCCAGCACGGCAGCGGCCGCTGGCATCAAAGTGGTAACGGGCGCCAGCACGCGCGCCGTGTTCGTCTGCAGGGGTGACCCCGCCAGCGCCGCGTGCGCCACGGGTGGCGCAAACATGCTGTGGTCGGCCGACTTTCCGGCTGCCATCAGCATGACTCTGGGCGGCAGCAGCGTGACCAACGGCAACGATGTCACGGTGGCTATCAACAACCGGGGCGTGCCCACCAGCGGCACGGTCTATGGCTACACCTTGTCGCGCGGAGGATCTGCCAATGACGTATCCCGCTCGCTGCTCTAGCCCACACCCCCACCCACACCCGGGGCGGCGCCATGCAGGGGCCAGCGCCGCACGCCGCCAGCGTGGCAGCATGCTGATCGAGGCCATGGTGGGCGTGGTGGTAAGCGCATCTCTGGGCTTGGGCATGAGTTACAGCGCTGCCCGGGCGCTGGCGGTGCAGCGCAATGCCAGCACGCAAAACATGGCGGTCTTGCAGATGCGCGGCCTGCTGGCGGCCCCCAGCGATCTGAGTGCATGGTGCGCCAATGGTGGCGCGCGCAGTTTTGACCTGCGCCTGAACAATGTGAACGCCGCAGGTGCTGCGGCCACCGCCACCACCGTGACCGTGCCCTACGCCCTGAGCTGCAGCACGCTCACGCCCACGGTTACCGGTGCCAACCAGAGCGCCACGGTCAGCCTGACCCGCCCCGCCACGCTGGCAACCACCAACGCAGGGGCCGTGGCCAGCGCCACCTTGGGCGGCAGTGGCGTGCTGAGTTTCGGCCAATAAGCGCGCTGCCGGATATGGCACCTTTTCGTCGCCAGTCGGGCGAATCTTTGGTCAGCCTGATGGTGGGTTTGCTGGTGTCCATGGTGGTGGCCTTGGCCATGATGTCGATGTTCAAGGTGTCCAACCGCTTTACCAGCCAGGCTGCACAGGACGCAGCAGCCGACGCGCAAGTCACGTCCGCGTTGCTGCGCGCAGGCATTGCCACGCAAGACGCTGGTTTTGGAATTGCGGGCTCGGTGCTTGGCACGCAGCTCAAGGTGCTGTCGGGTGCGGCTTTGTCGGGTAGCACATTAAGCGGCAGCGTGGCTGCCACTGGCGCCAGTGGAAACGCCCTTGTGTGGGCGATGCAAACGGGCGCTAACGCGCAGTGCGCCGGCCTGCTGTACCAAGATGGCAGCGGCGGCACTGGCGGCCTGTATTACCTGGGCCCGGTAAGCTGCAGCGGCGGCAATGTGTCTGGCTGGAACGCGCTGGCCTGGACCAGCACGCTGTGGGCGGAGCGCCCCGCCAACCAGGCCAGCGCTGCCTACAACCAGACCAAAATCAGTTTCAGAGCCGCCGCCGGCGCCTGCAAGCCCTTCGGCCTGACCGCCACCAGCGGCAAAGTGCTGGTCACGATCGCCAGCACCAGCCGCAGTGGCGCAGCACTCAATGAGCAGCAATGCTTGTTCAACTTCAAGACCTGAGCCCATGACCGGCGCTCGCACCCCACCCACATCTGCACGCCGCCAGCGTGGCGTAGCCACGGTGATGATGGCGCTGCTGGTGGGCACGGCGGCGATGGCCAGCACCTTTGCCGTGGTGCAGCAGGTGCGCACCAGCCAGGACCAAAGCATGACGGTGCATGCCCAAACCCAGGCCCAGATGAACGCATGGGCCGGTGCCGAGATGGTGCGCCAATACCTGCAAGGGCTCACCAACGCGCAGCGCGCCACCTTGCTGGCCAGCGTGCAAGCGTCGTCTGCCAATACGACCCTGAGTTTTTCCAGCGACATGGGTGTGAGCGCCGTGCTCTTACCGGCCTCTACCAGCAGCAATTTTTTGGCCCGCGTCACAGGGATTACTGCAGCCGCAAATCCCAAGGCCAAGACCACGGCGACGCTGGAGCTGAATTACGCTGTTGCGACTAGCACCAGCGCCCTAAGTAGCCTGAGCACCGCCTTCAAGGCGGGCATGGGCACCACCCTGGGCGGAACCATCACCATCCAAACCGCCACCGCCAGCCAAGGTGTGTTCAATGTGGCGGGCGACCTGTTGAGCGGCGGCTACAGCATTACGGGCGCCAACACCATCAACGCCACTGGCACCATCAACCTGGGGAGCAACTCGAGCTTTCAGGTATTGAATTCCAACTGCGACGTCGTTATCAGCGGCACCACGCAGTCGGTCACCATCAACGCCCGGCGCCATGTCTGCGGCAGCGGTACCGCCAAGGTCACCGGTGTGGCTACGGCCAACGGGTCGATTTCCATGGGTGCCGCGGGCAACGGCACCTTGGCGGCGATTGGTGACACCCGCTTTACCGACAGCTGCAGCGCCAGCGGTTTTGCGGGCAGCGCCACGCTGGCCGCCACCTGCGCGGCGCCGACCTATGGTCCGGGGGTGGACTTGGGCAGCGGCTCCGGGTCCGCGACTACCGTCAAGTCCCGCCAAAGCGTTTATGTCGGCAGCGGCACCATTGGCAGCCTGGCCGCTGCCTTGGATTTGGTGCTGAAAAACTGGAACCCGACGGTCAACGGCAGCGTGGGCGGCCAAGTGGTGCGCAATGGTTACAACTACCAAGGCACAGTCACCACGGGTGGCGCCAGCCCCAGCATCACGCCGGTTCAGGCGGTGAGCATCCAGGCCGATACGCCCTTTAACGCCAACGACTACCGCGCGTATGCCAATTACGCTTTTTATGTCAGCGGCAGCGACCTCAAGGTGGACATCAAGAATGTCAACGGCGTGGGCGACGGCAGCTACTTTATTGGTACCACTGGCAGGGCCAGCGCCATGCGTTATGCGTGCAGCTTCAGCGGGGACAACTGCAACTTAGGCAATAAGACGCTGGACCTGTGCACCAACACGACCAATACGCAATGCCTGTCTTACTCGGCGGGCAAATGGACGCTGGCCACCGACACGACCGCTGGCATGCTTGCTGGGGTGGCCTGGTTTGGCGGCAGCTTGCTGGCCAGCACCGGCACCTACTACAACACCTTCATCACCTCGGCAAATATCACGACTGGCGGCACCCACACCGTTTACGCGCCCAACTACGCCGGGTACTCGGGCAAGGTGGGCGCCACCACCTACGCGCCGAGCGACATTTGCACCACGTCCGCAGGCACTGCCATCGCCAACTACCCCAGCAACTTCTGCAACCTAGCCACTGCCAGTTTCGACCCGAGCGCCTCGGGTGGATTGGGTAGCTACGCCTATATGGCGGGCAGCTACAGCGGAGCCAGCTATGCCGCGAGCAACTATGTCGGCGGCAATGTGGCGTTGGGCGGCGCCTCGGTGAACGGCTATGTGCTGGCGGGTAATGCGTTTTCCAGCGGTGGCGTGTCCACCATTCGGGGCTATATCAGCTCGCAGGGTTCGGGCGTGGCCGCTGCCGGCCAGTCCAGCAAAAATGCCTCACTCGGGGCCAACACCACCATCGACATGCGCTCCTTGCCCGCCACGCTGGCCGCGGGTGGCGCGGGTGGCAGTTCGGCAAGCGCGGGCAGCAGCTCGGCGGGCGCTGCGGTGGTATCTATCTTGTATTCGCGCTACCTTTAAATCCCCGGCAGGCGGTTCGGTGCGTTGGGTGCGCCTGCAGACGCGGGCACAATGGATGCCAACGCACCCTCGGTGAAAATTGCCCCATGACCGCCACTTCTATTTCCAGCTCCGCCATCTCTGCCGTTTCCGACTACGCCCACTCCTTGGGCGGCCAGGCCAAAGCCGCCAGCGCGCTGATGGCCAGTGCGTCCACCGCCCGCAAAAACAAAGCGCTCCTGCGCCTGGCCGCCTTGCTGCGCCAGAACACCGCCGCGCTGCAAACAGACAACGCCAAAGACCTCGACCGCGCCCGTGCCGCCGGCCTGGCTGCCCCCATGGTGGACCGGCTCAAACTTACCCCAGCCGTGCTGGAAACCTGCGCCCAGGGTTGCGAACAGCTCGCCGCCATGGCCGACGTGATTGGCGAGATCATCGGCATGAAGCAGCAGCCCAGCGGCATCCGCGTGGGCCAGATGCGCGTGCCCATTGGCGTGTTTGGCATGATTTTCGAAAGCCGCCCCAACGTGACCATTGAGGCTGCGAGCCTGAGCATCAAAAGTGGCAACGCCTGTATCCTGCGCGGCGGCTCCGAGGCGATTGATTCCAACAAGGCGCTGGCGCTGCTGGTGGAACAGGCGCTGATTGAAAGCGGCCTGCCCGCGCACGCGGTCCAACTGGTGCAAACCACGGACCGCGCGGTGGTGGGCGAACTCATCACCATGCCGCAGTTTGTGGACGTGATCATTCCGCGCGGCGGCAAGGGCCTGATCGAGCGCATCAGTCGTGACGCCAAAGTGCCCGTCATCAAGCACCTGGACGGCAACTGCCACACCTACGTAGACGACCCTTGCGACATCGCCATGGCTGTCGCCGTGGCCGACAACGCCAAAACCCAAAAATACAGCCCCTGCAACGCCAGCGAAAGCCTGCTGGTGGCGCGCGGCGTGGCTACCACGTTCTTGCCACTCATCGGCGCGATTTACGCCGCCAAAGGCGTGGAAATGCGCGTCTGCCCCGAAGCCAAGGCTATTTTGGCGGGCGTGCCCGATGCAAACCTGCAGATTGCCAGCGAACAAGACTGGTTTGAGGAATACCTGGCGCCCATCATCAGCATCAAGGTGGTGGAAGGCTTGGACGAGGCCATTGGCCACATCAACCACTATTCCAGCCATCACACCGACGCCATCCTCACCCGCGACCACATGCACGCCCAGCGCTTTTTGCGCGAAGTGGATTCGGCCAGCGTCATGGTCAACACCAGCACCCGCTTTGCCGACGGTTTTGAGTACGGCCTGGGCGCAGAAATCGGCATTTCCACCGACAAATTCCACGCCCGCGGCCCAGTCGGCATCGAAGGCTTGACCTCGCTCAAGTACGTGGTGCTGGGGCAGGGGGAAGTGCGGGGGTGATGTCTTTAGCGCCACGTACTTGGGCGCTGCAGGACAAAACCGTCTTTTCGCACGACCTGTTGTGGTAGCTGCGACTGGCGTAAATGGGCTTCACCAATCGATAAGTAGCCGTGGGCTGCTTTGGACAGGTCGGCTGACTTGCGACCTGGTGGAAATGCGACGATGAGTCTCTTGGTGGGGAATTGTTCACGCAGTGTTCGTAAGGGCGTGGTTAGATCGCTGTCTCCCGAGATGAGTATCGCCAAGTCAAAACGATCAGCAAACGCGTCGTTCAGCATTTGCACAGCAATGTTTACGTCGGTCATTTTTTCCTCATAGCCGATCCACTTTGCACCGCAGTGCAGACACTCTCGCGGCTTTTCAAGGAAGTGCCCGAAGTGGGTTGCAAGGCCAGGCAATGTTTCCAGCGCTTCCAAATAGCAGGTCTGGCGCTGCATGTCTTGCTGGTTTTTTCCAGTGGTGCGAATTCGCGAGGTGAAGTAGTGCACGGTTTCCAAGCGCTGCCCTGGTTTGAGCAAGGCGCCTGACAACTTTGCAAGGTCAAGCCAATAGTGCCGGCGCCAACCTTTGCTTTTCAGCCCGAAATAGAGATTAAATCCGTCCACATACACAAAGACTCGTGTCATTTGAAATCCTGTCTCTGGTGATTTATGAGGGTTACTACCAGGTTGCGTCTGGCTGACATTCAGAGGGTTTCATATAGAATTTGCGTCGCTAACCCCCCCGGAGATCGCATCTCCGGCCCGACGCCTCCCTTCGCGGAGGCGTTTCTTTTTGTGCTGCGCATGGGGCATAGCAACTAGGTGGGCGCTTGCCATGTTGCTGTGGCCACCGCGCGGTAATTGCCGTCGAGCTGCGCTTGCAGCAGCACCAGAGCGCCCAGGCGGCGGGCGGTGGCGGTGACTTCCATGATCTCGGCCATGGTCAGGGCGCGGCCCAGCACGCGCTGCTCGCGGTAGCTCAGCCATTTCTTGATCACCTGGTAGCCGCCTATGGTGAAGTTCCACACCGCTTGCGGAATGTTTTTCCAATAGGCCTGGTCGTTCAGGTAGATGTCGAGCATTGGCGCCGAGCCCCAGACGGCTTGCTCGGCGGCGTCGGGCGCGCGCGCCTCTAGCCGGCCGCGCCCGGGCATGGTCACGCCGCCCTGGCCGCCGCTGCCCCAGCCGCCGGTGAGGGCAAATTCTTCGGCGCGCAAGCTGCCGCCGCCCACGCGGCTGACCACGGCCACGCTGTGCAGCGCGGCGCGCACGCTTCCAGTGGTCACACCTGGCACCGGCGCCTCGGTGTCCAGCAGCGCGGCCACCTCGCGCCCCAGCGCGGCAGATGCCAGCAGCACATCCCGGCGCTCGGGCAAGGGAATGCGCGGCCAGTCTTGCGCAATGCCGTCGGCGTTGTCGGCCAAGTAGGCCGGGCTGTAACCCACGGCCAGGGCGTGCATCCACAGCAGCTCGGCGGTGGCGCTGTCTTGGTCTGGGTCGGGCAGGCCCAGGGCGGCGAGGTAGGCGCGGGCTAAGGGGGAGAGGTTCGCGTGGGTAGACGGCGAGGCCGCAGCGTCAAACATATCGCGAACCGGTTCATTGGACGCGGCTTCACTCCAATGAACAGGCACGAAATAAGCGTCAGTCGCCAGCACGTGTTGCATTCCGACCAGCGGCGTCCAGAGAAATGGGTAGCCCGGCGTGCTGGAGTTGGTTTGCCGCCGCATCGCGAAGCTGGGAATGGCGCGCCGAACCTGGGCGACGTAGGCAGGTCGTGGCTCGTTCCACAAGGGCCGGGTGGTTGAGTAGTAGGCGGTCCGTACGTCAAAGGCCCGAACCAAAACGCGCATGAACTCACCTTGCGGTTTGCTTGCTTGGAGCAATTTTCGGCGTGTTTTTACCGGCTCGTAGCGCGCAAATGGGTTTGTCAGTGGGTCAGCCTTGGAGAGCCAGTCTTCGTCGGACAGCGATTCATCCAAATACCGCCGGATTTGGGCTTGCAGCGCCGCGTGGTCAATAGAGACCAAGCCGTCTTTGCGGTTGTCCAAAATGCCAAGACTTGGGTCGTGCGCGCACAGTGCAGCAACGGACGTCCAACCGGCGTAGGCGGAGCTGACCTGTGTGGGCTTCAGGCTGTATTTGTTCCCCGCCGCAGGCTGCGCCCGCGCGTAGCGGGCCTCGCGCTGCGGGTCGTCCAGGCTGTGCAGCAGGGCCTGGCGTTTGTCGGTGCCCCACCAGTCGCGGTAGTGCACATGGGCGTCGGGGGGCGTCTGAACCGGCGGGCCACGTTTAACCATCAATGCCACAGCCGTGCCCTTGCGTATGCCTTCGCGGTTGTAGGGCGTGCTAAACACGCTGGGGTCGGGCAGGCCGTTGGGTGTGGTTTTGCCGGTTTCGCGGCTGTCGCCGTTGAGGTTGTCTATCCACAGTTGGTCAAACTGTTGGGCCAGGTGCTTGCGCATCACCACAAAAGAAGGCTCGCGCACATAGGACGCGTTGCTGATAAAGCTCACCACCCCCCGGCCCCCGCCTTTTTCGGCAATGCGGCGCTCCGCCAGGCGGAAGAAGCGCACATACAGGTCGTCGAGGTTGAACCTCTTGATGCCCCAGTCTTTGGCCAGCCCGGCTTTGTAGGGCGCCACCAGGTCTTGCTCTTCGCCCAGGGCCACGCCGCCAAAAGCGTCGTAAGGCGGGTTGCCCAGGATGACGATGATCTGCTGGTCGCGTTTGATGTGGTCGGCGGCGTCGCGCTCTTGGTCAAACTCAGGAAAGGGCAGCACTGCGTTCTTGGGCTCTTTGGGCGGCTCCCAGCCAGTGAGCGCATTGGTCAGGTAGACGCCGGCGCGCTCTTCGCTGCCGTCGGCGCGCTGGCCCAGCGGCGCACCCCACTGGCGCAGCAGCAAGCCCAGTTGCAAATGCGCCACCACATAGGGCGCGGGCAGCAGCTCAAAACCAAACAAGCGGGTGAGCGCCGCCTCTTTGATCTGGTGCGCGGCCAGCGCGTCAGCGCCCTGGCTTGTGAGCCGCTCGCCTATCACGCGCAGCACTTCCACCAGGTAGGCACCGGTGCCGCAACAGGGGTCGAGCACCACCACCTTGGGGTCGGCCAGGCCGTCGCGCAGGCCGAGCTCGCTTTGCAGCACCTGGTCCACCCGCGCTACCTGGTAGCGCACGATTTCTTCGGGTGTGTACCAAACGCCGAGCTTTTTGCGCAGTTCGGGGTCAAAGGCGGCCAAAAAGGGCTCGTAAAAGTACTGGATGGAGCGGGTGGTTTCAAAGGCCTTGAAAAACGCCGCTGTGTCTACGCGGTTAAGCGCGTCAGCCGCCCAGTCCAAAACTTCCGTGAGCTTGAGCGCCTTGAGTTTTGCGGGCTGAGAGAGCTGGCCAAAGAGCGCGGCGATCATGGGCACGTTCAGGCTGTGGGCGGCGCTTTTCCAGTCAAAGGGGCCGGGGCTGCTGGCCTGGCTGGCGTCTTCGTGGCGCAGCACCCAGGCCGAAAACACGCCGTAAAACAGGGTTTGCACCAGGGTCGAGCGAAAAAAGTGCGCGCCCTCGGCCGCGTGAAAGCGCACGCCTAGCGAGCTTTCCAGACTGCTTTGTAGGCTGGCGAGTTGCTTTGCGGCGTCTTCGGTGGCGTGTTCCACCCGGTGGCGGGCTTCGCGGGCGTAGCTGGCCAGCAGGGCGGCCAGGTCTTTGGGGTCGGCCAGGGGCGCGTTGTGCTGCAGCACGCGTTGCAAAAAGTCGGCAAATGCCTTGCCGTGGGTTTGCTGGGCTTTGACGGGGTGGGCGGCGATGTCGCTCCAAAAGCTGGCCTCGTCATTGGCCAAGGTAAAGCGTTCCAAAAACACGCGCTTGCCCTGGCGTTCGCCAATGAGCTGCCAGTCGCGCAAATTGGTTACCAGCACCAGCTTGTAGCGGCCCCAGTATTTGGCGACCTGGGCGCTGGTGGCGGTGTCGGACACGGCCTCGGCAGGGCTTTTGACCTCAACTACGCCGCGCGCCGGGGAGGAGATGTCTTTGACCGTGCTGGTGCGCCTGTCAAACTGTTCTTGGGTAAAAAGGCCACCGTCGGGGCTGCCCGCCCCCAGGTCTTTGAGCTGCATCACACAACGCACTTTGGGCTTGAGCTGCGCGCCCACGCTGTCGAGCAGATTGTTAATGGCGGTGTAATAAGATGTTTCGCGGGTTCCCCCTGCCGTGCGGCGAATGGCGGTGCAGTCGGACAGGAACGTCCCTAGATGTGTCATTTAGTTTCCTCCCTGGTACTTTTTTTATGGCGAATGCACCCCATGTACCAAGCAGGCTGCCCCTCGCTGCTAATTTAACTGAGCTTTGTAGAAATTGAATTTAATTTGGAAAGTAAATGCGCAAGGTGGCGCGTTCTTTTTTGGTCTACCCATACCCTTTCACCACCCATTTCCAAGGTCCTATTGCTATGGTCCCCCACCTCGTTACCGCACTCACTGGCCCCATCAACGAGCTAGAGCAGCGCGTGCTGGACACCATGCCGGCGATTGAGCGCTGGTTCCGGCTGGAATGGATGGAGCACACGCCGCCCTTCTATACCTCGGTGGATGTGCGCAACGCGGGTTTCAAGCTCGCGCCGGTGGACACCGACTTTTATCCCAACGGTTGGAACAACCTGACCCCGGCCATGCTGCCGCTGGCGGTGCAGGCGGCGATGGTGGCGATCGAGAAAATCTGCCCCGAGGCGCGCAATCTGCTCATCATTCCCGAGCACAACACCCGAAATACCTTTTATTTGAGCAATCTGGCCCAGCTGCGGCGCATTTTTCACATGGCTGGGCTCAATGTACGCATTGGCTCGATCAGCCCCGAGGTGAAAAAAGCCACGGCTATTGAACTGCCCGGCGGCGAAAGCATCACGCTCGAGCCGGTGATCCGCACCAAGGGCCGTATTGGGGTGAAAGACTTTGACCCCTGCACCATCTTGCTTAACAACGACTTGCATGCCGGTATTCCCGGCATTTTGGAAGACCTGCACCAGCAGTATTTGCTGCCGCCCCTGCACGCGAGCTGGACGACGCGACGCAAAAGCATGCATTTCAAGTGCTACGAAGAGATTGCCAAGCGCTTTGGCAAGCTCATTGGTATTGACCCCTGGCTGATCAACCCGGTGTATGACACCTGTGGCGACGTGGACCTGACCAGCCCCGCTGGGGTGGCCAAACTGACGTCCGGAGTGGACGCGCTATTGGCCAAGGTGCGTAAAAAGTACAAAGAATACGGCATCAAGGAAAAGCCTTTTGTCGTGGTCAAGGCCAATAACAGCAGCAGCGGCATGGGCTTGATGACGGTGCGTGACAGCAAAGAGCTGCCGGCCTTGCTCGAACGGGTTATCGCTCAGGGGCAAACCCAGGGCGTGCTGCAGGATTTGATCTTGCAAGAGGGGGTGCTGACCAATGAGCGCATGAACGACGCTGTGGCCGAACCGGTGGTGTATTTGATGGACCGCTACGTGGTGGGCGGCTTTTACCGCGTCCACGCCGAGCGCGGCATCGACGAAAACCTGAGCGCACCGGGGTCGAGCTACGTGCCGCTGGCCTTTGGCGGTAGCGCGCAACTGCCGCAACTCGGCGTGCGCCCGGGGGCGAGTGACCCGAACCGCTTCTACATGTACGGTGTGATTGGCCGTCTGGCGATGCTGGCGGCGAGCTATGAGCTCGAAGCCACCGACCCAGAAGCCGACTTCGAGGCCTGATACCGGGCGCGGAACCCAGTTTTCTGTCGCTTAGGCGACGCTTGTTGCTGCAATGCAGCAATTTGTTCAGCATTTTTCACAAAGACACCGAATTTCTGGCTGGGCGCGGGCACAATGGCGCTCCCTTACAGAATGGAAACTGGGTCGCTGCGGCACCTGGATCGACGCTTGTCTGCTTCAAAATCTTCTCTCTCGGCGCTCACGCTAGGCGCCATCGGTGTGGTGTATGGCGACATTGGCACCAGCGTGCTGTATGCGCTCAAAGAGGTTTTCGGTTCGGGGCATGTGCCGTTTACGCCGGACAATGTGTACGGCATCTTGTCCATGATTTTCTGGACGCTGACCGTCATCGTGTCCCTCAAATACGTGGTCTTGGTGCTGCGCGCCGACAACGCTGGCGAGGGCGGCTTGGTCGCCATGCTGGCGCTGGCGTCCCAGGCGGTCAAAGACCGGCCCAAGCTGCGCCGGGTGCTGCTCAATGTGGGCATTTTTGGCACCTGCCTGTTTTATGGCGATGGCGTTATCACCCCGGCCATATCGGTGCTGGGTGCGGTGGAGGGGCTGGAGATCATTTCGCCCAAGTTCGTGAAATACGTGGTGCCGATTACGCTGGTAATTCTGTTTTGCCTGTTCTTGGTGCAAAAGCGGGGCACTGCGGGCATCGGCAAGTTTTTTGGCCCCATCACCCTGCTGTGGTTTGCGGTGCTGGCGGTGCTGGGCGTGTTTCATATCGCCAGCAACCCGCATATTTTGGTGGCCCTGAACCCCTATTACGCGCTGACTTTTATGTGGGACAACCCGGGCGTGACCTTTATTTTGCTGGGCGCCGTGGTGCTGTGCGTGACCGGCGCCGAGGCCTTGTACGCTGACCTGGGCCACTTCGGCAAAAAACCGATCCGTCTGGCCTGGTTCAGCGTCGTGATGCCCTGCTTGACCTTAAATTACTTTGGCCAGGGCGCGCTCTTGCTGAGCAACCCGGCCGCAGTCAAAAACCCGTTTTACATGATGGCGCCCGACTGGGCGCTCTTGCCCCTGGTGGTGTTGGCCACCATGGCAGCGGTGATTGCCTCGCAAGCGCTGATCACCGGCGCCTTTAGTGTGACCAAGCAGGTGATTCAGCTGGGCTACCTGCCGCGCCTAAACCTGATCCACACCAGCGTGCGCGAGGCCGGGCAAATCTACATCCCCTTTGTCAACTGGGGCCTGTTTGCCGCCATTGTGCTGGCGGTGGTGATGTTCAAGTCCTCGAGCAACCTGGCCGCAGCCTATGGCATTGCGGTGTGCACCGACATGCTGATCACCACCATTTTGACCTTTTATGTGGTGCGCTACGGCTGGAAATACCCGCTGTGGCTGTGCCTCTTGGCGACCGGCTTTTTCTTTGCGGTGGACTTCATGTTTTGGGGCTCCAACCTGCTCAAGCTGTTTGACGGCGGCTGGTTTCCGCTGCTCATTGGTGCGGTGGTGTTCCTGTTCATGGGCACCTGGAAGGACGGGCGCGCGCTGCTGAGCTCCAAACTCAAGGCCGATTCCATGGACTTGCCCAGTTTTCTGGAAGCCGTGTTTGTGAGCCCGCCCACGCGGGTGGAAGGCACAGCCGTGTTTTTGACCGCTGCGGTGGGCACCGTGCCCAACGCCTTGCTGCACAACCTCAAACACAACAAAGTGCTGCACGACACCAACCTGTTTGTCACGGTCCGCAACCAGGAGGTGCCCTGGATCGGGCTGGACAAGCGCATTGAGATTGAACGCCTGGGCCATGACTGCTGGCAGGTGCTGATTAACTACGGCTTTAAGAACGACCCCGATGTGCCCAAGGCGCTACAGCAGCTCAAGGGCCGGGGAGTGGCGCTGGACCCGATGATGACGAGCTACTTTTTGTCGCGCGACACCGTGGTGCCCACGCTGGGCGAAGGCATGGCGCAGTGGCGCGAAAAGCTGTTTGCCCAAATGCACCACAACGCCAGCAGCGCGGCTGACTTCTTGAACCAGCCCAGCAACTCGGTGGTCGAGTTGGGCTCCAAAATAGAAATCTAGGCCGACGTGCAATTTTTCAAATACCTGAGCTGGTCGAGCTTTACTGCTGGTTTTGTCGCGGTTCTGGTGGGCTTTACCAGCTCTATTGCCATTGTGTTTCAGGCCGCGCAGGCCTTTGGCGCCACACCGGCCATGCTGGCCTCGTGGCTGTGGGCCATTGGCATTGGCATGGGCCTGGCCACGGCGCTGCCTTCGCTGTGGCTGCGCAAACCGGTGATGGTGGCTTGGAGTACGCCAGGTGCCGCCGTGCTGGCCAGCGCCGGGCTGGTGGGTGGCTACACCATGGGCGACGCGGTGGGCGCTTTCATGATGAGTGCCGCACTCATCATGCTGGTGGGTGCGACCGGCTGGTTTGAGCGGGTGATGAACCGCATACCGGTAGCACTGGCATCGGCCCTTTTGGCCGGCGTGCTGGCGCGCTTTGGCCTGGCTGGGTTTGCGGCGGCGCAGTCGGCCCTGCCGCTGGTGGTGCTGATGCTGCTGACCTATTTGCTTGGCAAGCGCTTTGCGCCGCGCTATGCGGTGCCCGCCACCTTGCTTTTTGCGGTGCTGTTTGTGGCGGGGCAAAACGGGTTTGCCCAGGTGGATATTCCCTTGGGGCTGACGGTGCCGGTGTTTGTGGCGCCTATTTTTTCGTTCTCGGGCTTTGTGAGCTTGGCGCTGCCCTTGTTTGTGGTGACCATGGCCTCGCAAAACCTGCCCGGTGTGGCCGCGATCCGTGCCTCGGGCTTTGGCGACGAGCGCGCGCATGGGGGCGACGCTGGCTTGCCCATCTCCAAGATCGTCACGCTCACCGGCCTGACCACGCTAGTGCTGGCGCCCTTTGGTGCGTTTTCGCTCAACCTGAGCGCCATTACTGCGGCCATCTGCATGGGCCCCGAGGCGCACCCGGACCGCGCGCGGCGCTACACGGCGGCGGTGTCGTGCGGCGTGTTGTACATCGCGCTGGGCTTGTTTGGCGCCACCATCATGGCGCTGCTCACCGCCTTTCCCACAGAGCTGGTGGTGGCTATTGCCGGGCTGGCGCTGATGGGCACGATTGGCAGCGCACTGGCTGCAGCCCTGCACAAAGAGTCGGACCGCGAGGCCGCCATGGTGACTTTCCTCATCACGCTCAGCGGTGTGGTCATTGGCGGCGTAGGTTCGGCCTTTTGGGGCGTGGTGGCCGGGGCCGTGGCGCTGGCTGTGCAACACTACCGCCCAGCCAAGCGCCAGGCCTGAAGACCGGCTGCCCCTGTTGTTTATTGCCGCTGCGGCCCCTTGGGGCGGCGCGTCTGTCTGGAGAACCCCCTCATGCAAATTCTGTTCGTGGCCGACCCGCTGGAGTCTTTCCAGTTTTACAAAGATACGACTTTTTCCATGATGCGTGAGGCCCAGGCACGTGGCCACACGGTGGCGGCCTGCGAGCCGCGCGCGCTCGTTTGGCGCAGCGGCGGCATGGTGCAAGCCCTGGTGCGCCAGATTCGCCTGACCGGCGACCCGGCAGACTGGTTTTTTCTGGAAAGCGGCGCGGTGCGCGAGTTGCGCAGTTTTGACGCGGTGGTGATGCGCAAAGACCCGCCGTTTGACAGTGAGTTTTTCTACGCCACCCATCTGCTCGAGCAAGCCGAGCGCGAAGGCGCCCAGGTGTTCAACAAGCCGCGCGCGCTGCGCGACCACCCGGAGAAGCTGGCGATCATGGAGTTTCCCCAGTTCATCGGCCCCACGCTGGTCACGCGCGACGCAGTGGCCGTGCGCGCCTTTCACGAAGAGCACCGCGACATCATCCTCAAACCGCTCGACGGCATGGGCGGCAGCGGCATTTTTCGCGTCAAGGACGATGGCCTGAACCTGGGCGCGATTACCGAGACGCTCAACAAAGACGGCGCCCAAAGCCTGATGGTGCAAAAGTTTTTGCCCGCCATTAGCGAGGGTGACAAGCGCGTGCTGGTGATTGGCGGAAAGCCGGTGCCGTTTTGCCTGGCGCGCATTCCCCAGGGTGGTGAAGTGCGGGGCAATCTGGCGGCCGGTGGCCTAGGGGTGGCGCAGCCGCTCAACGCGGCGGACCGTGCCGTGGCTGAGGCGCTTGGCCCGGTGCTGGCGGCGCGTGGTTTGCTGCTGGTGGGCCTGGACATCATCGGCACCCGTTTGACCGAGATCAATGTGACGAGCCCAACCTGCTTTCAGGAAATCACCGACCAGACGGGCTTTGACGTGGCCACCATGTTCATGGACGCGCTGGAACAAGCTGCTCTTTAATGGGCTGTTCTTAAAGCGGCTGGCCGCCAATAAACACCTGCAACTCGCCGCTCGACATGGCGACCCAGGCTTCGTTGGAGGTGAGTGGTTCGGTCACCACAATGGCCTGGCGGTCCTCGGGGCAGTTGAGCTGTGAGAGGTCCACGCTCAGGTCTTCGTCTTTGAGTTGCACTTCGCTAAACGGGTGCTGGCGCAGCACATAGTGCAGCTTGGTGCTGGCGTGCGCCCACAGCGCCTGGCCGTTGCTGAGCAAAAAGTTGAAAGTGCCGTGCGTGGCAATGCGCTGGGCCAGGTCGCGCAGGGTGTGCGTGAGTTCGGCCTCTGACGGCACGCCGGCGTGCGACTTGTTCATCTCTTGCAGCATCCAGCAAAAAGCGAGTTCGCTGTCGGTGGTGCCCACCGGCCGAAAGCTGCCGTGCAGCAGGGGAGCGAAGTCTTTGAGGTCGCCGTTATGGGCAAACACCCAGTAACGGCCCCAGAGTTCGCGTACAAAGGGGTGACAGTTTTCCAAGCTGACCGCCCCCACCGTAGCCTTTCGCACATGGGCCACCACGTTGTGGCTTTTGATGGGGTAGCTGCGCAGCATCTGCGCAATGGGCGAGGTGGCCGCACTTTCTTTGTCTACAAAGTGCCGCGCCGCCTTGCCAGGCTGGTCGCCGTCGCTCTCAAAAAAGGCGATGCCCCAGCCGTCTGAATGGTGGTCTGTGCCACCGCCGCGCTGGGCAAAACCGGTAAAACTCAGGGTCAGGCTGGCCGGCAGGCGGCTGTTCATTCCAAGCAATTGGCACATGGAAACAGTTTACGCCGTCAGCCCAAGCCCAAAATGCCTGGGGCGTAAAGAATTAGCCCCGCGGCTCGCTCCACAGCTTGCCGCCAGTGGCCCAGTTTTCGGCCTTGACGTCCGTGATCAGCACGTCCACCGAGTCGGGCGAGCCGCCCAGCACTTCGACGCTGACGCGGGTGATTTCTTGCACCAGCTTTTTCTTTTGCTCGATGGTGCGGCCTTCGATCATTTCGACGTGGTAAGTGGGCATGGGTAGATTCCTTCGATGCGGTGTGGATGAGGGGGGGGATGAGGGTCGATGCGCGTTGCGCTGCCCCAGCAAGCCCGCAGTTTAGACTGCGACATGGCAAAAATTTACCTTTCCAAGCGGCGCAAGCGCGGTGCTTAAGGACCTGCGCGACTTTCAGCTGCGCCCGGGCCTGGCGCTGGTCTTGTGCGCCTTGCTGCTGGCGCACCTGGCGCTGGGTGCGGCCATGGGCCTGTCGGTGGACGAGGCGCATTACCTGCTGTACGCGGCGCACCCGGCCCTGAGCTACTTTGACCATCCGCCGCTGGTGGGCTGGGTGCAGTGGCCGCTGGTGGCGCTGCAAGCGCCTACGGCGCTCTTGCGCCTGCTGCCCGGCGCGCTGTGGTTGGGCACGGTGCTGCTGGTCTACCAGTTGGCCCAGGGTCTGCCCTACGAGGGTGGTGGCGCGCCGGTGCGCGCCGGTCTGTGGGCCGTGGCTGCGCTGGCGCTGGCGCCGCTCTTGCACGTGCTGGCGATTGGTTTGCTGCCCGACACCTTGTTAATGTTTTTAGTTGCTGCCGTGATGCTGCAAACCCAGCGTTTGATGCAGTTGGATGCGCTGCGCAAAACCTGGCCCTGGCTGGGCTTGGGCCTGCTGCTGGGCCTTGCGGGACTGAGCAAATACACGGCCATCTTTTTTGCGCTGGCTGCGGCACTGTGCTTGCTGCAGGCGCACGGGCTGCGCGTCTTGCGCTTGCCCGCCTTGTGGGCCGCAATGGCGCTGGCCTTGGCGCTGGTGTCGCCGGTCATTGTGTGGAACGCGCGCAATGGCTGGATATCGTTTGCCTACCAAGCCCAGCACGGCGCGGGCAGCGCATGGCAGGCGCAGGAAGTGCTGCGTTTTGCGCTGGTGCAGTTGCTGGCCTTTGGGCCATTGCTGCTGTGGGGCGCCTGGGCGCGCAGCCGGGCGGGTGTGTTGCGCCTGTTTTTTGTGCTGCCGTTTGCGGTGCTGGCCTGGCTCTCGGGTGGGGGCAGCAGCCTGCCGCACTGGACGGCGCCCGCCTGGGTGGCGCTGGCGCCTTTTGCGGGCGTGGCTTTGGCTGCGTCCTGGGGCCAGGGTGCGGCGTTTGGGCAGCGGCGTTTGCGGCGCTTTGCCATTGGCGCCCTGGTGGCGGTGCAGGCGCTGGCCAGCGCGGCTGTGCTCTGGCTGATGCTGTCTGCGGGCGCGCCCGTGCTGCCGCGCAGCTTGGACGACACGCCCGTGGGCCGCAACCCCTTTGTCGATTTGCATGGCTGGCAAGCTGCTGGCGACCAAGCCCGTGCTTTGGCAGCGCAGCAAGGCCTGGGCAGCGTGTCGGTGCAAAACTGGACCCTGGCCAGCCGCCTGGGCTGGTACGCGCGGCCACTGCCCGTGCACGTGCTGGACGAGCGCTTTGACCAATTTGACATCTGGGCCGGCGACCTGCCCGCAGGCGGCGACACCTTGTTGCTGGACTGGTCGGCCATGGCTTACACCGTGCCGCTGGGTGCGCACGGTTTTCGTGATTGCCAGTTGCTGGCCACGCAGGCGGCCACGCACTGGGGCGCGCCGCTGGCGAGCTTTCGGTTTTATGCCTGCCACGGCTGGTCGGGCCGCGCGCAACCGCGCCTGAGGACGGAATAAATGCGCAACGATTTACCGCCCCAAACCGGGCACCGCTGGGCGCTGCCGGTGCTGCTGCTGGCCTTGGGCGCGCCGCTGTGGCTGCACCGGGGCGAGCCCGCGCTGTTTGTGGCCATCAACCAGGCCTGCCTGCTGCTGCCCGCACCTGTGTGGACCGGGTTATCGCTTCTGGGCAATACCTGGGGCGTGCTGGCCGCTACATCGCCCCTGCTGGTGCTGGCGCCGCGCCTGCTGTGGGCCTGGCTGTGCGCCGTGCCTTTTGGCGTGCTGTTTGCCCGTCTGGGGAAGGGTTTCTTGGACAGCCCGCGCCCTGCGGCCGTGGTGGACAACAGTTTGTTCAGACTGGTGGGCGAAAAGCTCGAAGTCGCGTCCATGCCCTCGGGCCACACGCTGACTGCCTTTGCCGTGGCCAGCAGCCTGTACTTTGCGCTGGACGCCCGCGGCCGCGCGCGCTTTGCCTGGCTGTGGCCGCTGGCTGCAGCCGTAGGCCTGTCGCGCATTGCGGTGGGCGCGCACTGGCCGGGCGATGTAGCGGTGGGCGCTGGCCTGGGCGTGCTGGCAGGCCTGTTGGGTAATCTGCTGTGGCGGCGTTTGGGCCCGGTCTATTTGCAGGCCCAAGGCTGGCGCTTGCGCGCAGTGGCCGTTTTGCTGGCGATCACGGTCTACGTGCTGCTGGACGAGCCGTTGGACTTTGCGCAAAACACGCTATTGCAGCAAGTGTTGGCGGTGGTAGTGGTGGGCGTGCTGGCGGTGTTTGCGTGGCGCCAGCGTGGCGCCAGCTCGGCCAAGGCGGGTGGTTTATAGCGGGCTTGAGCGGTGTTGCGTGGCGCCTGCGGGCGACCCCGGACTACTTCGGGCAGTTACAGGGCTGGCTCGCCAGCGCTTAAGCGGTGGGCGGGTGCTGGGCGTCGTGCGTCAGCACGGCCTGGGTAAAAGCTAAAAATTCACCCAGGTGGTGGCAAATAATGTTGACGGTAATGGGCAACTGCAAGGCCTGGTAGTCGTGCACCGCAATATTGCGAAAACCCACCATGCGTTTCATGGCCGCAGCCAAGTCTGCCGACAGCCAGCCGCCCGCGTGCAGCAGCTCAAAGACATCGCGTGCGCTTTGCGGCACGCCTAGCCGGTCGCGGCGCACCAGATGCTGGCCCATGTCGAGCGCCGCTTCGCAGGCGCGCTGGATGTTCAAAATCGCAGCGTCCTGGCGCGTGAAATCCTGGGCAAAGGTGTCGGGGTCGCGCGCGTATTCCGCCTTGGCACGGGCCACGCAGCGCTCAATGCTGGCGGCCTTGTTGACCAGGGTGTCATCGTGCATAAATGCGCCCCTCGTGTTGAATATCGGCCAGCAGGCCGCTGCGGGCTTCGTCGAGCGCGGTTTTTTCGCTCAGGATGAAGCATTCAAACAGCCCGGCCTCATGCGGCTTGCCCCACAAGCGCAGCCCGCCTTGCAGCACCTGGTATTGCATGACAGTGCTGGCTGCGCGCAGGTCCAGCAGGTCTACAGTGCAGCCCACCAGGTCTTCTAGGCGACCGGCCAGTTCCCACAGCGCGACCGGGTCGGCGTAGCCGGCCACCAGCACGGCCAGATCGAGGTCGCTGTCCGCCTGGGCTGTGCCTGCGAGCTGGCTGCCAAAGGCGTACACGGCCAGGGCCTGCGGCAGCGCGGCGCGGATGGCGGACACCACCGGCCCCTGCGCCGAAAGCGCGTGGGCGAAGTGGCTTGGAATTGCAGGGGCGGCGTGCATGGTGCCAATGAGTCTAAAGCAAGGCTGCGTTATCGGCGCTCGGACTTGACGGTGCTTGTCCGCTCTGCGCTGCTGGCATGGTGGGTGGCGTATGCCCGGCCAGTCGCAGCGCCAAGTCGCTGAGCGCCACATAGGCCGTGCCCGACTTTTCGTCCCAGGCGCTTACGGCGGCCGCTTGCCGGACGATGGCTGCAATGTCGCCGCGTGCCGCCGGCCCAGTCAACGCGCCTTGCGGCCCCAGGCGGGTGATGTTGGCTACGGCGTTGTGCAGCAAGGATGCGCGCAAATGCGGCAGCAGCGCCTCGGGCACGCCGGTGGCGCGCCAGGCGTCTTCGGCCACTGATTGCAACACCGGCAAAAAGTTGGTGGCAAACACGGCAGCGGCGTGGTAGAGCAGTTTGTCTTGGCTGCGCACCTCAAAGCACTGCGCGCCTATGGCGGTAAAGGCGTCTTGCAGCAGCGCGCGCGCCGCCGGGTCGCCTTCTAGCGCGCAGGGCGTGCCGGCAAACTGGGCGCAGGCGGCCTGCGCATTCGCAAAGCTCAGGATCGGGTGGGCGCTGGCGACTTGCCAACCCAGCGCGCCCAAGGGTGCGAGCACGCTGGCGGGCAGTGCGCCGCTGCAGTGAAAGGTGGTGGGCGGACGCCGCAAGCCTTCGGCTCCCGGGTCGGAGGGCGTGTTCGTCTCGCTGGGAACCAAGCCGCTTTCTTTGTTCCCGGCACGGGCATGGCTCATTTGAGCGGCAAGGGCTGCCGCCGCCGTTGCAATCTGCGCGTCGGTGGTGGCAATCAGCCAAACGTCGGCGCTACGCATGGCGCCAAGGCTTACGGCGGGCGAGCCTGCTCCGATAAATTCGCAGGCTGCTTGCGCACTGGCCGTTGATGTAGTCAGCACGTCTTGCAGCGCAAACACGCCAGCCTGCGTCCATAGGCGCGCCAGGGTTTGGCCGACGCGGCCGGCGCCAATCAGGTTCAGGGTGGGCAAGCGCGTGTTCATGGCTAAACCACCAGCGGGTCTTCCTGCATGGCTTCGCATTGCTCCACCAGCATTTGCACCTGGCCTTGCCAGTAGTCGCTCGATCCAAACCACGGAAAGTTGGCCGGAAAGGTCGGGTCGCTCCAGCGCCGGGCCAGCCAGGCGCTGTAGTGGATCAGGCGCAGGGTGCGCAGGGGCTCGATCAGGGCCAGTTCTTCACGGTCAAATTCGCGAAACTGCTCGTAGCCGTCCACCAGCGCGCCCAACTGACGGCTGCGCTGGCTGCGGTCGCCGCTGAGCAGCATCCACAGGTCTTGCACGGCGGGGCCCATGCGCGCATCGTCCAGGTCCACAAAATGCGGGCCTGGCCCGGCGCTAGCGGCCGCGTCCGTGGGCGTCCACAAAATATTGCCGGGGTGGCAGTCGCCGTGCAGGCGCAGCAGGCGAATGTGCGAAGCCTGCCCGGTCAGGGC
>CAMDHS010000019.1 GCA_945898115.1 Comamonas sp. lk | reverse complement strand
GGCAGGCCAATGGCCCATCCGCGCGCCGACGGCAGCAAGCGCGCTAGCGCGCGTTGGTAGGCGGGCCGCTTGCTGCCAGCCATGTCAGCTCAAGACCACCAGGCTGCGCACTGACCAGCGCAGTTGCAAGATGTCGCCGTAGTCAGGCTCATGGTCAAAGGCGACCAAAATTTCACGCGGCACATGCACCATCACCACGCGGCCCGAAGGCAGGCGCAGGTAGTACAGCGTGTAGCTGCCCATATAGCCAATTTGCTCCACCACGCCCAGCGCACTGTTATTGGCCGGTGCTTGCGCGTCGCTGGCGGGCAAAGACAGGCGAATGCGCTCGGGCCGGATGGACACCTGCACTGCGTGTCCCTGGCGTGCGTTGGCCATGGCAAAACCCAGTTCCAGGGGCTGCTCCAACTCGCCGCAATGCAGCGCACTACCGCCGTCCTGGGCCAGCGTGCCGGTAAACACATTGGTCGAACCAATGAACTCGGCGGCAAAGCGGGTGCTGGGCGCCTCGTAGACGTTTTCGGGCGTGCCCAATTGCACAATAACGCCCTCACTCATCACCGCCAGGCGGTCTGCCATGGTCATGGCCTCTTCCTGGTCGTGCGTCACCATCACGCAGGTCACGCCGACTTTTTGCAAAATCGTACCCAGCTCAAACTGGGTTTTGCCATGGCCAACGCGCGCCAGGGACACGCGGTGCAGGTGTCCATCCGGCCCGAGCGCATTCGCCTGTCTTTGCCCGCCAGCGACGCGCAAGCACCAGCCACTAACAGTGCGCTGGGCGTGGTGGAGCAAATTGGCTATATGGGCAGCTACACCCTGTACTACCTGCGCCTGCCTTCGGGCCGCGTGGTGATGGTGCATGTGCCGCGTGAAATTTTGGTCGCCTTTGAGCATGAGCCCGACTATGGCGACATCTTGCAACTGCGCTGGTCGGTGCGCAGCTTGGTGGTCTTGAGCTGACATGGAACGCAGCACCAAGCCCGGCTACCACCGCGCGCTGGCGCGCTGGATGCCGTCGGCCAAAGGATGGGCCATCGGACTGCCGTTTGCGTTTTTGCTGGTGTTTTTTATGCTGCCGTTTTTGATGGTGCTGAAAATCAGCTTTGCCGAGTCCACCATGGACGTGCCGCCTTTTACGCATTTGCTGGTGCTTGGGCAGGACAAGCTGACGGTTTTGCTCAATTTTGAGAGCTACCTGACCATCGTGCAGGACGACATTTACTTCGCAGCCTACGCCAGCTCGCTCACGGTGGCATTTTTCACCACGCTTTTGTGCTTGTTGGTGGGCTACCCGACGGCGCTGCTGATTGCCAACGCCCGCCCGGCGCTGCGCAATCTGCTGCTGATGGGAATCATCTTGCCTTTTTGGACGTCTTATCTGGTCCGCGTGTATGCCTGGATTGGCATCTTGAAAGACCAAGGCCTGGCCAACCGCCTGCTGATGCACCTGGGCCTGAGCGACACGCCGCTGGCGCTGATGCACAACACCTTTGGCCTGTACGTGGGCATGGTGTATTCCTACTTGCCCTATATGGTGCTGCCGATGTTTGCATTCTTGGTCAAGATGGATACCACGCTGCCCGAGGCCGCGCGCGACCTGGGCGCCAAGCCATGGGAGGTTTTTCTCACCATCACCTTGCCCCTGTCGCTTCCGGGCATGTCGGCCGGCTGCCTGTTGGTGTTCATCCCCTCGGTGGGTGAGTATGTGATTCCCGAGTTATTGGGCAGTTCGCAAAACCTGATGATTGGGCGGGTGCTGTGGTCTGACTTCTTTAACAGCATCGCCTGGCCCTTGGCTGCGGCGGCGACCTGCGTCATGGTGGCGCTGCTGTTGCTGCCCATGGTCTGGTTTCAGCGTGTGCAAAACCGCGAGCCACAAGCGCTATGAAGCATTTCAGTCGCCACCTGGGCAGCGGCTTTCTTGCGCTGGTGTTCCTGTTTTTTTATTTACCCATCCTCAGCGTGGTGGTGTATTCCTTCAACGAATCGGTGATCGCCAGCCAGTGGACGCATTTTTCGCTCAAGTGGTACGCAAAGCTGCTGGGCGACAGCGAAATACTGGACGCCTGTCGCACCAGCCTGGAGCTGGCGCTGGCCACTGCTTGCAGCTCTGTGGTGATTGGCGCTTGGATTGGCTATGTGCTGGCCAATTACCGGCGTTTCCGGGGGAGCGCCCTGTTTGTTGCCATGGTGAACGCGCCCTTGGTCTTGCCGGAAGTGATTTCTGGCATTTCCTTGTTGCTGCTGTTCGTGTCCTTGGAGCAAACCCTGGGCTGGCCGCAGGGGCGCGGCATGGCCACCATGTGGATTGGCCACACCATGCTGTGTGTGTCTTATGTTGCCATCACCGTACAAGCCCGTCTGTCGGCCATGGACAAGTCCCTGACCGAAGCCGCGCGCGACCTGGGTGCGCCGCCGCTGCGGGTGTTTTTTGACATCACGTTGCCGCTGATTGCGCCTTCGCTCTTTGCAGGTTGGGTGCTGTCGCTGACGATTTCCCTGGACGACGTGATCATGTCCGCCTTTTTGTCGGGCCCGGAAACCACTACCTTGCCACTGGTGCTGCTCTCGCGCATGCGTCTGGGCCTCAACCCCGAAATCAACGCCATTGGCACCTTGATCATCGCCGTGGTCACCCTGGGCGTGGTGGCCAATAGCTATTACCTCATGAAGCGCGAACAGCGCCAGGCCCGCAATCTGCGCATGGCCGTGCTCAGCAACAGCAGCGAGGGCAGGGCGGCGCAATCGCCCCCCACCTAAAGGGCCACCAAAGGCGCTTTTGCACAGTCGCGGGGCGCGCCCCAAGCCAATCCAGTTTTGTTCTATTTAAAAGCCGTAGCAGGAATCCACCATGACAAGCACCACCCAAGCCGCAAGCGGTACCGATCCCCAAGCCTTCTGGATGCACCCCTGGGAATACATGCCCACCGCGCACGCCGCCCAGCGCACCGTCATCACCCGGGCAGAAGGCATTTATGTGCAAGACGACACCGGCGCACGCATGATTGACGGCCCGGCCGGCATGTGGTGCACCCAAATTGGCTACGGCCGCCAGGAAATGGCCGACGCCATTGCAGCGCAAGCCGTCAAGCTCAGCTACGTCAATCCGTTTGCGCTGAGCGCCGGCCCCCCGGCCGAGCTGGCTGCGCGGCTGGCGCACATGGCGCCCGGCGCTATGAACCATGTCTTTTTTACGACCGGCGGCACCACGGCGGTAGAAACCGCGCTGCGCTTTGTGCACTATTACAACAACGTGCTGGGCCGCCCTGGCAAGAAACACCTCATCTCCCGCGCCGACGCCTACCATGGCAGCAGCTATCTGACCGGCATGGTGGCGGGCAAAGACCGCGACAAAAGCTACCTCGACAGCACCATGGCCCAGGTGCATTTGCTTTCCAGCGTCAACCCCAAGCGCCGCCCGGCGGGCATGAGCGTGGAAGCGTTTTGCAGCGCCCGCGTGGATGAGCTCGAAGCCAAAATTCTCGAAATAGGCGCAGACAAAGTGGGCGCCTTTATCGCCGAGCCGGTGCAAGCCTCGGGCGGCGTGATCGTGGCGCCCGACGGCTATTTCAAACGCGCATGGGAGGTCTGCCGCAAGCACGATGTCTTGTTTATTGCCGACGAGGTAGTGACCGCTTTTGGCCGCCTGGGCCATTGGTTTGCCAGCAAAGAGGTCTTTGGCGTCGAGCCCGACCTGGTGACCTGCGCCAAGGGCATTACCTCGGGCTATTTGCCATTGGGTGCATGCCTGGTTTCGGACCGGATATTTGACCAAGTGGCCGCAGACAATGCGCGCGGTGGCTCCTTTGCCCACGGCTACACCAATTCTGGCCACCCCGTGTGCACCGTGGCGGCCCTCAAAAACATCGAGATCATCGAGCGCGAAGATCTGCTGGGCAATGTGCGGGCGCTGGCGCCCCATTTTCAGGAGCGCCTGCGCTCCTTGCGCGATATTCCGCTGGTGTTTGACACCCGGGGCGTTGGTCTGCTGGGTTGCGTGGAATGCACGGTGCGCGGTGTGGAACACAGCGGCCTGTCGCCCGAAGCGCTCTTGGCCATAGACGTAGATTTGGGTGCGCGCATAGACCGCCACTGCCAGGAATTGGGCCTGATGCTGCGCCCCATCGTCAACCAGTGCGTGTTCTCACCACCCCTCATCATCACCCGCGCCCAGATCGATGAAATGTTTGACATCATGCGCGAGGGCATTGTGCGCACCCTGCGCGATATCGAGGTGGAACTCGGCTACACCGTAGTCTAAAAACGCCTGGGCCCGCTTGCGCGGGCCCAGGCTTACTCAAAAAAATGCGCGTCTAGCGGCCAGATTTGTAGCGCAACCAGAGCTTGTTGGTGGCGCGCAGCAAATCGGTCTCTTGGGGCTTGTAAGTGAAGTACTCCGCCATTTGTGCCTCGGTGGGGAACAGATAGGGGTCGTTCAACAACTCCGGTTTGATCATGGGCCGCGCCGCCAGAACGGCTGTGGTGTAGGTGATTTCATTGTTGGTCTCGGCTGCAATTTCAGGGCTGAGCAAGAAATTGATCCACTTGTGCGCCGCTTCCTTGTTGTTGGAGTCTTTGGGAATGCCCATGAGCGTGAACCAAAGGCCGGTGGCGCCCTTGGGCGTGGCGTAGCGGATGTCGTAATCCTTGCCTGCGGCCTTGGCGCGGCGCTTCATGACGCTGAAGTCCCCGGACCAGCCGGTGGAGATGCAAATATCGCCGGTAGAAAAGTCCAGAATCACATTGTTGGAAAACATCTTCACATAGGGCCGGATCTTGGCGAGCTCTTTGAAGGCGTCTTCGGTATCGGACATCTTGGTGCTGTTGGGGTCGCGTCCCATATAGGCCAGCATGGTGCTGGCCTCGCTGGGCTGGTCGATCAAGGCGATGCCGCATTTTTGCAAGCGCTTGGCGTTTTCGGGATTGAACAGCAGGTCAAAGTTCAAGGGCGGCAGTTCGCCGCCCCAGGCTTGCTTGGCCTTGGTGACATTGACGATCAGGCCTTCGGTGCCCCAGACATAGGGCACGCCGTATTTGTTGCCCGCATCGTTTTTGGCAGTGTGGGCCATCACCATGGGGTCCAGGTACTGCTTGTTGGGAATCTTGGACCAGTCAATGGGCTCGTAAACCCCGGCCTTGATCTGCTTGGCCATGTAATTGGAGCTGGGGTACACCACGTCATAGCCGCTGTTGCCGCTGAGGAGCTTGGCCTGCAAGGTGTCGTCACTGTCCAAAATGCTGTAAATCACCTTGATGCCCGTGGCTTTTTCAAACTTGGCCACCACCTCTGGGCCAATGTATTCAGACCAGTTCAGCACCTTGAGCGTGCCTTGGGCGTAGCCCATGCTAGTGGCACCTAAGAGCAAACCGGTGCCCAGCCAACGCGCTAGCCGAGGAAAAATAGACTTGGCCATCATGAAAACCTTTCTGGAAAGTATTTGCTCACCTTGGGAACCCGCATGAACCGCCAGAGTATCACCAAAAGGGCGGATACATAGACCTAAAATTCCATACTACTAGCTATTCGTTCAATAAGAACTAGGGGTTTGCACTCGGTCCCGCTTGTGCTGGTTTTCATTGGGAAAGCAAGGGTTTTCCCCTGCGAGAATGGCAGCTTTTTTCGCCACACTGAATTGCCATGGTGGCGCGGGGCGTGGTATGGTGCATGCTACTTTTGGCGCATGTGCTATCGCCTTGGCTAAGGGTTCGAGTGGTCCGAATGGTGGGGTTTTTGCGATGTAATGCGAATGGGTCTGCCATCGCGACCCCGATTTGTGTGTTTAACCTACAGGAGTGAGATATGCGCTTTCAGAAAAAATTGTGTGTCATTGCCATTGCGAGCCTGTTTCCTGTGGCCAGCGCGCTTGCCCAAACCAGCGCCGACACACGCAAAGAAATCGACGCACTCAAAGCGCAGCTCAAAGTCCTGCAAGAAAAGCTAGAGGCCCTGAGCGCCGCCACCGGCGACGCGTCGCCCCTGTCGCAACAAGTCAACCGCTTGGAACAAAAAATGGATCTCGCGGAGAACGTGGCCGAAGCCTCCGGTTTTTCGGGGATGAAGATCAATGGGGTGATTGAGGCGGCCCTGAGCTACAACGACATTGGCCGCAGCCATGAAGTCAACGCGACGTCGGGCTATGCAGGCACTAACGACTACGGTGGTTTTGGCATGGTGCAAATCACCAAAGAGTCCCAAGACGGCGAGGGTGTGGACTGGACACTGCGCCTATTGCCCGGTGCGGCGTCTATCGTGCATGAGGCCTCACTGTCGGTCCCGATATCAAAAACTCAGCGCCTGATCGCGGGCTATATGCCCGATTTTCAGGGCTACGAATATTCCTTTCCCCACTCCACACCATCCTTGGGCAATCAGTTAATCACGCACAACGCCTTGTTCGACTTGGCAGGTGCCACCGCTTACACCGGCGCGGGCATGGCCTATACGCTGGCCGGCGGCAGCGTGGCGTTCAAGTGGATGCTGGGCAATGTTGACGGTGGCTATGACAGCGCAAGCTCCACCTACAGTCCCACCAATTACACCGAGGTAGAAGGTGTTGGTACTTTCAACCAATATGGCAGTGAAACCAACCCCTTAGTGCTTTTTGCAGCAGGCTCCTCAGTCAAGTCGGTGGCACTGGCCTACCGCGGCGACTGGTACGTCAATGACAGCACCTATGTCGGCCTGTCGGGCTTGCACGGTTCTGTGAACCGCAACTTCTCGATCATCGCGGTCGATGGCGGCTATGCGCGTGGCGACTGGCAAATCAACGGACAAATGACGGTGGGCCAGCAGGCCAGGGCGGCGGCCAACGGTGGCGATGCCCGCTGGACTGGGGTCTCAGGGTTTGTGGGCTACAGGATTGTTCCGCGCCTGCAATTGATGGCGCGTGCTGATTTCATTGAAAACCGGTCCAACGGCGGCGGTACTTATGCGTACAACGGCGGCTCTAACGCAATTGGACTGGGACCTGAGGGTCTGGATTCCAGTGGCGCGATTGCTTACGACGCAAACACCGGCTACGCCACCACCGGCGCCAACCTTACCCGTCTGACCCTGGGCACCAACTACCAGGTTAACGCCAACACCCAGTGGAAAACCGAGTACCGGCTCGACCAGTCCAGCGGCTACAACTTCCTGTTAGACGACGGCACGTTTAGCAAGACCAAGAGCATCTGGGGCACCTCGCTCGTTCTGTCCTTCTAAACAACAACCGCCGCCCAACCTTGCGGTTTGGCGGCGGCGTTTTGCCAGCGCGGTGTTCGCCGCTGCTTAGTCCACAAGCACTTGCGGCGTCGGTTGGCGCAGCTGCCAGACAATGTGCGCCAGCAGCGCAACAAACACGATGGCGCCGCCCAACACCGTGCGCTGGCTGGGAATTTCGTTGTGGATCAGCCAGACCCAGAGCGGGCCGAGCACGGGCTCGGCAATACCGATCAGCGCCGCAATGGCCGAAGGCAGCAGGCGCGCGCCGGTGACAAACAGCGCCAGGCCCAGGCCGAGGTTCAGCGCGCCAAAGGCAAACAGCAGTGCTGCGTCGGTGGCGTTGACCGCAAAGCCACTCACCATATTGGCTGAAACGCAGGCGGCAATCATGGTGCCCAAGCACACGGCGGGCATCATGGCCACGTCCGCATGGCGCCGGGTGATGACGGTGGCCGTGGCAAAGGCCAGCGCAATCAGCAGCGCCAAGCCGTCGCCGATGGGCGACACATTGCCGCCAAAAGACTCCGACACCATCACCGCCACGCCGGCGATCACGGCGGCAATCGCGATCCAGGTGGCGCGCGGTATGTGCTCACGAAAAAATAAAAAGGCCATCAGCGCGGCAATCAGCGGCACGCCGGCTTGCAGCAGCAGCACATTGGCCACCGTGGTGTAGGCCAGCGCCACCACAAAGCAGGTAGACGCCAACGCAAAACACGCCGCCACGCCCACGCCGGGCCAGCCCATGGCCAGAAACAGCGCCACCGTGGCCTTGCGTCCGTTTTGCAAGAGCATGAAACCCAGCAAAAAACTGGCGGCAAACACCGAGCGCCAAAACACCACGGTCCAGCTATCGCTCACCGTCAAAAACCGCGCGATGGCGCCACCAAAGCTCCAGGCCGTGGCCGACCCAAAGACCAGCCACGCGCCGCGCACGTCAAGCGAACGGGTGCCCATGGGCTATTCGGCGCCCAGGCGCTGGATCAACTCAATCTTGTAGCCGTCAGGGTCGGTCACAAAGGCGATTTGCGTGGTGCCGCCTTTGACCGGGCCAGGCGCGCGCGTCACCTTGCCACCGGCCGCTGTAATGCGCTCGCAGGCGGCGTAAATGTCGCTCATGCCCAGCGCGATATGGCCATAGGCGCTGCCCATGTCGTAACTCTCCACGCCCCAGTTGTAGGTGAGCTCGAGCTCAGCGTGGTCGGGGTTGCTGCCAAAACCGACAAAGGCCAGTGTGTACTTGTACTCAGGGTTGTCCGAGGTACGCAGCAGCTTCATGCCAATCACCTGGGTGTAGAAATCGATGGAGCGCTGGAGATTGCCAACGCGCAGCATGGTGTGGAGGATTTTCATGGTGCCATTGTCGCGCAGGCCGCGTGCGTCCAAAGTCAATGGCGCGGAATCAGCGTCGCACGCGGAAAAAACACCTGGTGCGCACCCAATGCGCCGTTTGGCGTACCTTGATTAGCGGCGCAGCTTTGGACTCCGCTGGCCCTTGCACGCAGGGGCATTCTGGACGAAGCAAAGGCTTTTTTCGCTTCGTGGTTCGAAGATAAATGTGAGGAGCATAAAAAATCATTTAAAAATTGGTTATAAATAGCTGCGCTCGTCAAGTCACTTGCGCCCATCGCGCCAAACCTCCGGCTCACAGGAGAGGTTCGATGAGTACACCGGTATTTTTTGTGTTCAGGGGGTCATTTATGCGATTTCAACGATCGGGATTTTTGCTGGCCGCCATCTCGCCTGCTTTATGGGCACAGACCCAAGAGCTTGCACCTGCGGTTCAGGGAGCGGCAAGCATCAGTGCAAGTGCAAGCATCAGTGCAACTGCAAGTGCGTTCAGCGGCGCAGATACAGCCTGGATGCTGATGGCGACCGTGCTTGTGTTGCTGATGACACTGCCGGGGATCATGCTTTTTTATTCCGGTTTGATGCGTTCCAAAAACGCCTTGTCCATTTTTGCGCAGACCCTTATGGCCACGGCCCTGATCACGCTTTTGTGGGCGGTTCTTGGATATTCGCTGGCCTTTACCCCTGGTAGCCCTTGGCTGGGTGGTCTAAGTCGGGTGTTTGCACAGGGGCTAAGTGGGGTGCAAGCACAGGGCCACGCCATGGCCAAGACGATTCCCGAGGCCGTGTTCTTTATGTTCCAGCTCGCCTTCGCCCTTGTGACCTTTGCCTTGGTGCTGGGTGCGACCGTGGAGCGCATGCGTATGGGTGTGACCCTCATTTTTTCGGCCCTTTGGTTGTTTTTGATATACGTTCCTGTGGCGCATTGGGTTTGGCACCCCCAGGGTTGGCTGGCGCAGCAGGGGCACATGGACTTTGCTGGTGGCACTGTGGTGCACGTGCTCGCAGGCGGCAGCGCCTTGGTGGCGGCTGTCATGGTGGGGCCGCGCAAGGGCTTTGGCTCCGAAGCCATGGTGCCGCACAACCTAGTCACCACCGCGCTGGGCGCCTGCTTGTTGTGGGTGGGTTGGTTTGGGTTTAACGCCGGTTCTGCGCTAGAGGCCGGTGCCCGCGCGGGAAGCGCCATGGTGGCTACCCATTTTGCGGCCAGCGCTGGCTGCTTCACTTGGGGCGTTTGCGAACTTGTCTTTCGCCAAAAGATCAGTGTCTTGGGATTGTGCAGCGGTGCGATCGCTGGTTTGGTGGCTGTCACGCCAGCTGCCGGCTACGTAGACGTTTGGGGCGCTGCACTTATGGGTTTGTCTGCCGGTGCCGTGTGCTACCTGGCCGCGACCCAGTTGAAAGCCCTGACAGGCATTGACGATTCGCTGGATGTATTCGCCCTCCACGGAGTAGGAGGCTTTCTCGGCTCGGTGCTCACGCCGCTGCTGGCCAGCGCAGCCATTGCGCCCGTGACCGCCACGGTGTGGAGCAATACCGCAGGGGCAATTGCCGTCATGGCCTATTCCGGCCTGATGACCTGGGCCATTCTTCAGGCAATCCGGATATTTACAGTGCTGCGAGTTAACCCTGCCCAAGAGCTCGAAGGCTTGGACTTGGCCCAGCATGGCGAGCATTTGTCGGGGGCATGAGTTCTGCCATGGACCCTGCCAACCCAAACACTGATCGCGAATTGTTAGATGTTTTGATACGGCTGATGACGCCTTTTCGTCGGCAATTCCAGCAATCCCTTGACGTCAATCGATTCTTGGTTGACGCCACTTATGCCATAGACGTTGTGGACCGGCTTTTGCGCACAGAGGATCCCAAAATTTTGGGAGTTGGAGAGTTCCTGCGCAGTCGATTGTCCGGGGATGCAAGGGCGCAATCGCTCCCCGCTTCACAGGTCAACCCCCCAGCATCCCTCGCAACTCCAGCCACACCAACCCCCTTGCCAGCTTCAGATATCGCCCCAGAGCCGACCCCAAGCCAGGGTGTGCAGAGCGCCAAGTACGTGAAGCGCTTGCGCTAATGGTTTGGCTTGCAGGAGCGGTGCCACTTGGCGACGGGGAGGCATCGGACACAATGGCCGCTTTATTCGCCCAGGCGTGCCCGCCGCAACCCCATGACCCACTTCACCAAAACCGTTTTGTTCACCGACGCTGACGGCCGCGCCCGATTCAAGGAAGAGGCCGTAGCGCTGAACCAAGGCACGCCCCAGACCCAATTGTCCGAACTGTTTGCCAGCGGCGGCTACCAGCTGCGCACCAGCCCGGTGGGGTTTCGCAGCAGCTTTCATTGCACCGGCGCGCCGCAATGGGTTTTTATCTTGGGTGGGCAGATGGAAATTGGCATTCAGGGCGGTGTGTCGCGCGTGTTTGGCCCGGGCGAACACTTTTTTAGCGCCGACGTGTTGCCCGAAGGCGCCACCTTCGATGCGGCGATTCACGGCCACTGGAGCCGCCAGGTGGGGCCCGATCCCTTGGTGACGCTGTTTTTGCGGGCATAAAAAAAGGGCTCTGCAGAGCCCTTTTTCTTGTAGTGACCAGAAGCGCTTAACGCCCAGCCGGTCCGCGGTTGCCACCGGGGCCGCCGCGTCCACGTCCGCCACCACCACCACCGCCACGGGGGCCTTGGCCGCCAGCGCCACCGCCATATCCGCCACCACCACCACCACCGCCACTGCGGTTGCCTTGGTAGCCGCCGCCTCGGCGACCGCCGCGCTCGGCCATCAGGTCCACACTGGTGCGCATGGGGTCAGGCTGACCACCAGGTGCGCGGGGCACGCGGGGTTCGCTGGGGAAGCTCGACATACGGTCAGGTCCCAAGCGCGGGCGCGCCGCGTGGGCGTCGTGCGAACGTGGGGGTTGGTCTTCGTGGCGGCCTGGGCCGTCATCGTCACGGGGAAATCCGTCGTCGCGCGGCGCGCTGCGGGGTGCATGGCGTGGGCCATTGTTCGGTCCATTGCCTGGACCATTCCGACTGCCGCCGCCGTTGCCAGAACCTCTGGGGCCTTGCGCTTGGCGTTGGCCACCACCGCCACCACTGCGATTTCCACCGCCGTTGCCGCCTGGGCCCTTGCTTTCACGCACGCGGGTCAGCATTTCGGTGCGCGCGGCTTTGGCAGCGGCTTGCATCACGTCGCGGCTCGGTGGTTTGCCCGCGCCGCCCCAGATGGTCTGGCGGCCCATGGCGATGGGCTCGGCGCGCTCGCCGGGTTCGGGCGCAAAGCCATCCACCACCACCACTTCAATGTTTTGTTTGGTAAAGCGCTCGATGTCCTGCATAAAGCCTTCTTCGTCCAAGCACACCAGGTTCACTGCAGCGCCGTCGGCGCCGGCGCGGCCGGTGCGGCCAATGCGGTGCACATAGTCTTCGCTTACGTTGGGGATTTCGTAGTTCACCACGTGCGGCAGGTCGTCAATGTCAATGCCGCGCGCGGCAATGTCGGTGGCCACCAGGGCGCGCACATCGCCGCTCTTAAATCCGGCCAGCGCCTGGGTACGGGCGGCCTGGCTTTTGTTGCCGTGCAGCGCCATGGCGGAGATGCCGTTCTTTTCCAGAAACTCGGCCACGTTGTTGGCGCCAAACTTGGTACGGGTGAACACCAGCACCTGGCTCCAGTTTTGCGCGTTGATGATGTGCGCCAGCAAGGCTTTTTTCTTGCCACGGCCCACGGGGTGGATCACTTGCGTGATGCGCTGCACCGTGGTGTTGCGAGGCGTCACTTGCACGCTTTGCGGGTTTTTCAGTAGCGTTGCGGCAAGGTCGCGTATTTCGTCGCTGAAGGTGGCGGAGAACAACAGGCTTTGCTTGTCGCGTGGCACCAGGGCCAGCACCTTTTTCACGTCATGGACAAATCCCATGTCGAGCATGCGGTCGGCCTCGTCGAGCACCAAAATTTGCACTTGGCCCAAGTCCAGCATGCCTTGTTGCTGCAAGTCCAGCAAACGGCCGGGGGTGGCCACCAGCAAGTCCACGCCTTTTTTGAGCTTGGAGATTTGTGGGTTCATGCCCACGCCGCCAAAAATCACGGTGCTGGTCAGATCTAGGTATTTGCCGTAGGTGCGGATGGATTCCTCAATCTGCGCTGCAAGTTCGCGTGTGGGGGTCAGTACCAGGGCGCGGATGCCAATGCCGCCAAATTTGTTCTTGGCCGCCGCTGTGGTGGACAGGCGCTGCAGTATGGGCAGCGTGAATGCGGCGGTTTTTCCGGTGCCGGTTTGGGCGCCACCGAGCAGGTCGTGGCCAGCGAGCACCAGGGGAATGGCTTGCGCCTGAATGGCGGTCGGGGTTTCGTAACCCTGTTCCAGAACGGCTTTAAGGATGGCGGGTGCCAGGTTCAATTCTTCGAAGTTCATAAAGAGGCACCGGTTTGCGGGTGCTTGCGTACCAGCCTGTCCCCTGGGGGTTTACCAAAGGTCAGTCATAGGCAGGTAGATTCAAAAATGGGACGAACCGCTTTGGTTGCTGTCCCCAGCATGTTGCTGTGATTGCGGGCAACTGAAACTCCGCAAGTGAGTCAATTGTCGCACGTTGCGCCTGCGCCCCGAAAACGCCGCTCTGGGGCGCCGACAAGCGATGGGGCAACGCGCAAACGATAATAGGGGATTATCCCTTTTGACTCCCCCCGAACACCACAATGGCCCAATACGTTTTTTCCATGAACCGCGTCGGCAAGATCGTGCCGCCCAAGCGCCACATTTTGAAAGATGTGTCCTTAAGTTTCTTCCCCGGCGCCAAGATCGGCGTGCTGGGCACCAATGGCTCGGGCAAATCCACCTTGCTCAAAATCATGGCCGGCCTGGACAAAGAGATTGAAGGCGAGGCCATTCCCATGGCCGGCCTGAACATCGGCTACTTACCCCAGGAACCCCAGCTCGACCCGACCCAAACCGTGCGCGAAAGCGTGGAAGCGGGCATGGGCAAGGTGTTTTCTGCCAAGGCGCGCCTGGAAGAGGTTTACACCGCCTACGGCGAAGAAGACGCTGACTTTGACGCCCTGGCGGCTGAACAGGCCGACCTGGAGGCCATCATCGCTACGGCTGGCACGGATTCCGAACATCAGTTAGAAATCGCCGCTGATGCGCTACGCCTGCCGCCCTGGGACGCCAACATCGGCGTGCTGTCGGGGGGCGAAAAGCGCCGCGTAGCGCTGTGCCGCCTGCTGTTGAGCAAGCCCGACATGCTGCTGCTTGACGAGCCGACCAATCACTTGGACGCCGAATCAGTGGACTGGCTGGAGCAGTTTTTGCAGCGCTATCCCGGCACCGTGGTGGCTATCACCCATGACCGCTACTTTTTGGACAACGCCGCCGAGTGGATTCTGGAAATGGACCGCGGCTCCGGCATTCCCTATAAGGGCAATTACTCCGACTGGCTGCAACAAAAGCAGTCCCGCTTAGAGGCCGAGCAAAAGGGCGAAGAGTCGCGTGCCAAAGCCTTGAAGAAAGAGCTGGAATGGTCGCGCCAAAACCCCAAGGCCCGCCAAGCCAAGAGCAAGGCCCGCCTGGCCCGATTTGAAGAACTGAGCGACTTTGAATACCAAAAGCGCAACGAGACCAACGAAATCTTCATCCCCGTGGCCGACCGCCTGGGCCAGGAAGTGATCGAGTTCGTCAATGTGACCAAGTCCTTTGGTGACCGCGTGCTGATTGACGACCTGAGCTTCAAGGTGCCGCCAGGCGCGATCGTGGGCATCATCGGCCCCAATGGCGCCGGTAAATCGACGCTGTTCAAGATGATTGCCGGGCGCGAAAAGCCCGATTCTGGCGAAGTCAAGATCGGCCAAACCGTCAAAATGGCCTTTGTGGACCAGACCCGCGACGACCTGGCCAATGAGAAAACCGTGTGGGAAGACGTCTCGGGTGGCTTGGATATTTTGAACGTGGGCAAGTTCCAGATGGCCAGCCGCGCCTATTGCGGGCGCTTCAACTTCAACGGCGGGGACCAGCAAAAGCGCGTGGGCACGCTCTCGGGCGGTGAACGCGGTCGTTTGCACTTGGCCAAAACCCTGATCGCTGGCGGCAACGTGCTCATGCTCGACGAGCCGTCCAACGACTTGGACGTGGAAACCCTGCGCGCCCTGGAAGACGCGCTGCTCGAATTTGCCGGCTCGCTGATGGTCATTAGCCATGACCGCTGGTTCTTAGACCGCATTGCCACCCACATCTTGGCCTGCGAGGGCGACAGCCACTGGGTGTTCTTTGACGGCAACTACCAGGAATACGAGGCCGACAAGAAACGCCGCCTGGGCGAAGAGGGCGCCAAGCCCAAGCGCATGCGCTACAAGGCGCTCAAGTAAAACCGCAAGGCGGCTTTGGCCGTCAGGTTCTGGAAATTAAAAAACGCTGCAACGCAAACGCTGCAGCGTTTTTTTATGCCCGTCCCGGACGGGTGTCGGGCGCAGCGTTCAGGCTCGGCGTCGGTTCACAAGAGTGATGCCCAAGCCCACTACCGCCAAGGCGCCGAGCAATTCGGCGGTCACGGCCTCGCCCAGCCACAGCGCGCCAAACAGCAGTGCAAACAGCGGCGTGGACAGGGCAAACGAGCCCATCTTGGTGGCCGGATACCGTCCCAGCAGCCAGACCCATGACAAATAGCTGGCAAACGCGCCCACCACGGTTTGCAGAAGCAGCGAACCCAAGGCAAAACCGCTCAGGTTCCAGTTCCAGACCTCATTCATGGACAGCGACAACAGCGGCAAGACCACGGCGCTGACCGCCACTTGGTAGAACAGTGTTTTTTCGGCGCCCAGGCGGCTCAGGCGCGTGGTGCGCAGCACCACGGTGGTCAGCGCCCAGGCGATGGCGCCGCCAATGCCCAGTAAATCGCCCCAGTGCTGCTGCGGCGTCTGGCCGCCGACAAAGCCCTCACGCAAGGTAAAGCCCACGGCCAGAAAGGCCAGCAGCAAGCCCATCCATTGCAAGGGTGCGAGCCGCTCAGACTTGATAAACCAGGGCAAGACCAGCGCTGCCCACAAGGGCGCGGTATACAAAAATACCGTGATGCGCGAGGCTGCCGTAAATTGCAAACCGGTAAAGAGGCACAAAAACTCCATGGCAAACAAGATACCGGCCAACAAACCGGGCCAGAGCGAGCCGTCGCGCTGCCATAGCGGAATGCCGCGCCACCGGCACCACAGCCAAAGTACCACGCTGGCCCCGGCAAAGCGCAGGCCAGCCATAAAAACCGGCGCCATCTCGCCCAGCGTGGCCTTGACCAGCACCTGCTGAAAGCCCCAAAACGCGCAGCACACCAGCAGCAGCGCAATGGCCAGCGTGTCGAGGTGCTCCTTGCGCTGTGCGGGCGCCGCTGCGCTCATTCCCGCAGACCGCTGGTGTAGAAAGCGCCGCCGTGGTAGAGCAGCGGGTCGGCCTGGTCGCGGTGGCTGCAGCGTTCGACTTCGCCCACAAAAATGATGTGGTCTCCTTCTTCGTGGCGGCTGCGGTTAAAGCATTCAAAGGTGGCCACGGCGCCCTCGATCAAGGGCGCGCCGTGCTGGCCGGGATGCCAATGCACGCCGGCGTAGCGGTCAATGTCTTTGGTGGCGAACTGGTTGGCCAGCGCGGTTTGTTCGGCCGAAAGCACGTTGATCGCGTAGTGGCGGCAGGCTAGCAGCGCGGCCATCGAGCCCGATTTGAGTGCCAGGCTCCACAGCACCAAGGGGGGCGACAAAGACACCGAATTAAAGGAGCTGACCGTCAAACCCACCAGGCCTCCGGCCGGGTTGATGGCGGTGACGACCGTCACACCCGTGGCAAATTGCCCCAGGGTGTGGCGGAATTGGCTTTGGGAGAAGTCGGGGGGAGTTGCGCAGGTGGGTGGCAGGGCAGCGGAGAGGGTGGGATTCAAATCAATGGCCTAGGATTTTTGACAGAAAGTCGCGGCTGCGCTCGCTTTGTGGGTTGTTGAAGAAGTCGTGCGGATTGTTCTGTTCCACGATCTGGCCCTGGTCCATGAAGATCACCCGGTCGGCAACAGCCTTGGCAAATCCCATTTCGTGCGTTACGCAGACCATGGTGATGCCCTGGTTGGCCATCTCGATCATAACGTCGAGCACTTCCTTGATCATCTCTGGGTCGAGCGCCGAGGTGGGTTCGTCAAACAGCATGATCTTGGGCTTGAGACATAGCGCGCGGGCAATGGCCACGCGCTGCTGCTGGCCGCCCGAGAGTTGCAAGGGGTATTTGTGGGCCTGCTCGGCAATGCGCACGCGCTGCAATTGCTCCATGGCTTTTTCGTCAGCCTCTTTTTTCGGCATCTTGCCCACCCACATGGGCGACAGCGTCAGGTTTTCCAGCACGGTCAGGTGCGGAAACAGGTTGAACTGCTGAAACACCATGCCGACTTTCTTGCGCACGTCGTCAATCACCCGGACGTCATCGGTGAGTTCAACGCCGTCTACCGTCAGGTGGCCTTGCTGGTGTTCTTCGAGCCGGTTGATACAGCGGATCAGCGTGGATTTGCCCGAGCCCGAGGGGCCGCAGACCACGATGCGTTCGCCCTGGGCGATGTCGAGGTCGATGTCGCGCAGCACGTGAAAGCTGTCGCCATACCATTTGTTGACCTTGTCGAAGCGAATGATGGGTGCTGACATGGGGAATCCTTAGCGAAGTTTGCTTTTGTTGACCTGCTTTTCAATCCACTGGCTGTAGCGCGACATGGAAAAGCAAAATCCAAAATAGATCAGGGCGATAAACAGGTAGCCTTCAATGCGAAACGGGCGCCAGTTGGCGTCTGCGTTCATGGCCATGCCCATGGCGCCGGTCAGCTCATACAGGCTGACGATGGCCACCAGCGAGGTGTCCTTGAAGGTGGAAATGAAATTGTTCATGATGCCGGGCACCACCATGGCCAGGGCCTGGGGCAGCACGATCAGGCGCTGGGTTTGCCAGTAGCTCAGGCCCAGGGTGGCGGCGGCTTCGATTTGCCCCTTGGGCATGGCCTGCAGGCCGCCGCGAATGACCTCGGCCATATAGGCGGCGGCAAACAGGGTGATGCCCGCCAGCACCCGGATCAGCACGTCAATATTGAAGCCCTGCGGCATGAGCAGCGGAAACATAAAGGACGCCATGAATAGCACCGAGATCAGCGGCACGCCCCGGATCAGTTCTACGTAGACCGTGCACAGGCTGCGAATGGCCGGCATGCCCGAGCGCCGCCCCAGAGCAATCACAAGGGCTATCGGAAACGCCATGGCCATGGACAGGCTGGCGAGCAGCAGCGTCAAGGGCAGGCCGCTCCAGAGGTCGGTTTCGACCATGCGCAGGCCGAACACGCCGCCGCGCATCAGCGTCAGGTAAATCGCCAGCACCAGGACCCACAGTGGCGCCAGCCATGCTTTCCAGCAGGCGCGGGTGCAACTCGCCACGATCAGCGCCAGCAGCATCACGGTGCAAATCAGGGCGCGCCAGTGTTCGTCAAAGGGGTAGCGGCCAAAAAGGATAAAGCGAAACTTCTCGCGCACCACGCCCCAGCAGGCGCCGGCCGCATCATGGCAGACGCTGTAGTCGATGGCCCATACCGCATCGACCACGGCCCATTGCAGGAAACGGACAAGGGCTAAGAGCAGGGCTGCGCCCACCAGCACAGTGCCCAGCGAAGTGCTCCAGCCGTTGAACAGGTTGAACTTGCACCAGGCCAGCAGGCCCTCGGTGCGCACCGGCGCCGGGCGCGGCGCAATCGTTTGAAAGGTTTGTGCAGTCATGTTCTGTGCCTTAACGCTCTGTAATCGCCGCGCGGGCGTTGTACCAGTTCATGAGCACCGAGGTAAAGAGCGAGGTGCTCAGGTACACCAGCATGATGATGGCGATACATTCCACGGCGCGGCCGGTCTGGTTGATGGCGGTGTTGGCAATGGACACCACGTCGGGGTAGCCAATGGCCACGGCCAGTGAGGAATTTTTGGTCAGGTTCAGAAACTGGTTGGTCATGGGCGGAATAATCACCCGCAGCGCCTGGGGCAGCATGACCAGGCGCATGGTCTGGCCCCGGTTCAGGCCCAGGGCGCTGGCCGCCTCAGACTGGCCCAGCGACACCGACTGTATGCCCGCGCGCACCACTTCGGCCACAAAGGCGGCGGTGTACACCGTCAGCCCCAGCATCAGCGCCATGAACTCAGGCGTGAGCGATCCGCCGTTTTCAATGGCAAATTCGCCCTGGATGGGGCGGTCCAGCGCCGTGGGTGCACCACCCAAAATCCATCCGGCCACGCCGCAGGCCAAGGCGAGCGCCAGTGGCGCCAGCACGGTGCTGCGCGGCAGGCCCGTCGCCTCAAAGCGGGCTTGGGCGTAGCCCCGGTAAAACCAAGCAGCCACCAGCCCGGCCAATAGTCCCCAGGCCGCCATCACCTGGCCCGTGACCCACACCGGAATCGGAAAGTTGAGGCCGCCTTTGCTTAAAAACAGCGGCCCCAGCTGCCAGGCCTCGGTCGAGACGGGGAGCACTTCGGTAAAAAACAAGTACCACATCAGCAGCTGCAGCAGCACCGGCATATTGCGGAAAAATTCCACATAGCACAGGCACAGACCGCGCACCAGCGCGTTGCGCGAAAAGCGGCCCACGCCAATCAGCGTACCCAGAATAGTGGTGAGCACAATGCCCAGCACCGCCACGCGCAGCGTGTTGGTCATGCCCACCAGGTAGGCACGCCAGTAAGGCTCGCCCGAGTCAAAGGCAAACAGGCTCTCGCCGATGTCAAAGCCGGCCGCGCCACCTAGAAAGTCAAAACCGCTCTGGATGCCGCGCGCGCGCATATTGGTGGCGGTGTTGTTGGCAAGGTACAAGACCAGCAGGGCGATGACGGCCACGGCCACCACCTGGTAAACCAGCGCACGAAAGGCCTGGCTGCGCCAGGACCACTTCTTTTTGGGCGGTGCAATACGGGGGGTAGACATAAGGGTCGTGGCTTAAAAAGAAGGGATACACCTATTAAAGGTGATTAAAAAAGGGCAGTGCAAATCAATTGCAACTGCCCCTTGGGGTGCGGGGCCGAAACCGGTTGCCCGCAACAAGCGCTTAGCGGATGGGGGGTGCGTACTGGATGCCGCCCTTGTTCCACAGGTTGTTCAGGCCGCGTGGCAATTGCAGGTCGGATTTGGGGCCGACATTGCGCTCAAAAATCTCACCGTAGTTGCCGGTGGTTTTAACGGCGCGTGCCAGCCATTCCTTGTCCAGACCCAGCAGTTTGCCGGTGTCGTCGGTCGAACCCAAGATGCGGCCCACCACAGGGTCTTTGCTATTGGCCTTGAGGTCGTCCACATTGGCGGAAGTCACGCCATTTTCTTCCGCTTCGAGCAGGCCGTACACGGTCCACTTGACGATGGCGGTCCACTCGTCGTCACCCCGGCGCACCATGGGGCCCAGGGGTTCTTTGGAAATCAGCTCGGGCAAGATGACGTGGTCAGCCGGGTTTTTAGCCGACTTGTTGCGTACCGAGGCCAGGCCTGAGGCGTCCGTCGTGTAGGCGATGCAACGGCCAGAAAAGTAGGCGCCTTCCACGGCGTCAAGCTTCTCAAACACCACGGGCTTGACGTTCAGGCCGTTGGCTTTGGAGTAGTCGGTCAGGTTTTTCTCGGTGGTGGTGCCGGATTGCACGCACACGGTTTGACCCTTGAGCTGCTTGGCGCTTTTAATCTTGCTCTTGACGGGCACCATGAAGCCCTGGCCGTCGTAGTACACCACGGCGGTTTGGCTCAGGCCCAAAGAAGCGTCACGAGTCAGGGTGAAAGTGGTGTTGCGCGACAGCATATCGACTTCGCCAGACTGCAGGGCAGTAAAGCGGGCCTGGGCCACCAGCGGCACGTATTTGACTTTGTCGCCATCGCCCAGGGTGGCTGCGGCCACGGCGCGGCAGATATCTACGTCAATGCCGGTCCATTTGCCGTTGGAATCAGCAGCGCTGAAGCCGGCAAGTCCGGTGTGCACGCCGCAGATGACTTGGCCGCGCGCTTTGATGCCGTCAAGGGTCTTGCCAGCGTGGGCGGGAAGCGCCAAGGCGCCGAGAGCGGCAACCGCAATTGCCAGGGTGGAAAGGGGTTTGAATGTCATGGATAGGCTCCGAGGGTGGTGGAAAAGATCAAAGGAAAACGGTCAAACATGCACTTGCCGCTGCTGAGAAGGGCCGCAAGCCAGTGGCCCGAACTGTAACGCGTCTGCTTCCGGGGTCTTATGCGGGTTTACGCTTGAGATCCATAACAATATTGCATAAGGTTATTTGGACCGGTTGTGCGCGTTTGTGCGAGCCCCAGGCCCGCGTTGCGATCCGAACGCAGGATTCACGCCAAGAGTTAGGGGGCAGTGCGTCGCGTGAGAGACAACTGCGGACCGAGCCCAGTTTGCAAGGCCCTATGGTTCGCTCTTCGCCCGTCCTGGGCGCCAGTGTCAACCGAAAGGCGTGTGTTCACCATGACTGCTTCTTCCCAGCCAAGCCGCCCTGACGCGCCTCACTACCGCTTCTGGCCCAAGCGTCTGCCGCACCGCATTACCCTGCCCGAAACCTCTCTGTGGGACAACCTCGAGGCCAATGCGCGACGCTTTCCGCACAAAGCGGCGCTGGTATTTTTTGGCCGCAAGCTCAGCTACGCCGACTTGAAGCAGCAGGCCGAGTGTTTCGCGGCCTATTTAAGTGCACTGGGCGTGCAAAAAGGTGACCGCGTGGTGCTCTGCATGCAAAACTGCCCGCAATTGGTGATTGCGCACTTTGGCATTTTGCGGGTCAACGCGGTGGTGGTGCCGGTCAACCCGATGAACCGGGCCGAAGAACTCAAACACTACATCACCGACCCCGACGCCCGCGTGGCGGTCACCACCGCTGACTTGGCCGCTGAGCTCGCCCGGGCCAGCAACACGCTGCCTGGGGCGCAGCAACTCGCGCACCTAATCATCACTCACTTCACCGATGCCTTTGACCCCAAGGTCAGCGAGGACGGGCCGCCCGCCGCTTGGACGGACTGGTTGCTGACGCGTCACCCTTTGCCGGAGCTGTCCAGTGGTCAGGCCCACACCTGGGCTGACGCCTTGGCTTGCCAAACGCCAGCGCCCGTGTTGACGGTGGGCGCGGGCGATCTGGCGCTTTTGCCCTACACGAGCGGCACCACCGGACTGCCCAAGGGCTGCATGCATTTGCATTCGAGCATCATGCACAACGCCATGGCCAGCGCCTTGTGGGGCAATGGCAGCATGGAAAACGTCACCCTGATGGTGGTGCCCATGTTCCACATCACCGGCATGGTCAGCCTGATGCACACCAATATTCTCTGCGGCGCCACCATGGTGCTCATGCCGCGCTGGGACCGCGAGCTCGCTGGCGCCTTGATCGCTAAGTGGCGGGTAACGCATTGGACGAATATCCCGACCATGGTGATCGACTTGATGGGCAGCCCCAACTTTGCCAGCTTCGATTTGTCCAGCCTGGTGATGATTGGCGGCGGCGGCGCGGCCATGCCCCAAGCCGTGGCCCAGCGCCTGTGGGAGCAATACGGCTTGCGCTATGTCGAAGGCTATGGCCTGACGGAGACCGCAGCGCCTTCGCACAGCAACCCGCCCGACGCACCCAAGCAGCAGTGCCTGGGCGTGCCTTTCAT
>CAMDHS010000018.1 GCA_945898115.1 Comamonas sp. lk | reverse complement strand
CTACGCGCTGGGCGCTAATCCGCTGATCCAAACCGTTTTTGAAGGCCAGGTGCGATGACCGCTTCCCCAAGTTATTCCTTACGCCAAGGCACATCGCCGCTCTTGGTGAGCATGCCGCACATTGGCACCCACATTCCGCCCGAGTTGCGCGCGCACTACATGCCGCGGGCATTGGCGCTAGAGGACACCGACTGGCACCTTGAGCGCCTGTACGACTGTGTGCCCCAGCTCGGTGCCAGCCTGCTGTGCGCGCAGATCAGCCGCTATGTGATTGACCAAAACCGCCCGCCCGACGACGCGCCCATGTACCCCGGCGCCTCCAACACCGAGCTGTGCCCCACGCGCTTTTTTACCGGCGAGCATCTGTACCAAGACGGCTGCGCCCCCGCCGCGCCTGAGCGCGCGCGCCGCCGCAGCCTGTACTGGGAGCCCTACCACCAGGCGCTGCAGGCCGAGCTGGCGCGCATCACCGCCATCCATGGCTACGCCTTGTTGTGGGACGCGCACAGTATTCGTTCGCAGATACCCTGGCTGTTTGAGGGCGTGTTGCCCGACCTCAACATCGGCACGGCCAGCGGCCAAAGCGCCGATGCGTCCATCGCCCAGGCTGTGCTGGCGGTGTGCGCAGATGCGCCGCAAACCAGCCATGTGCTCAATGGTCGTTTCAAGGGCGGCTTTATTACCCGCCACTACGGCGCGCCAGATCGCCATGTGCACGCGGTGCAGCTAGAGATGTGCCAAAGCCTGTACATGCACGAGACCGCGCCTTTTGCCTATGCGCCAGAACGGGCGCAGCAGATTCAACCCCAGTTGCAGGCCATGCTTGTGGCAGCCCTGCAAGCTTGCCAGGACTTGTATGCGCCCCACTGACACCCGCTTTTTTGCGCCCCAAGCCTGGGTCAATGGTGTGTGGGCTTATGACGTGCTGCTGACGGTGGACGCCACCGGCCATTGGTCTGGCATTGCGCCGGGCGCCACGTTGGCGCAGCGCGCTGGTGCGCAGTTGCTGGCTGGGCCGGTGTTGCCCGGCGTGGTCAACGCCCACAGCCACGCCTTTCAGCGCGCCATTGCCGGCCTGACCGAGCAGCGCAGCTCTGCCACCGGCGCCAGCAGCGATGATTTTTGGAGCTGGCGCGAGCGCATGTACGCCGCAGCCCTGCGCATTTCGCCCGAGCAGCTAGAGCACATCGCCGCCTTGCTTTACACCGAGCTGCTGGCCGGGGGCTACACCCAGGTCTGCGAATTTCATTACCTGCACAACGCCGCTTTTGGTGCGCCAGTAGCCCCGGCGCTCGATATGTCCATGGCCCTGGTGCGCGCCGCGCAGCGCGTGGGCATGGGCATCACGCTTTTGCCCACGCTGTACATGCGCTCGGGCTTTGGCGCCAGCACCCTGCGCACCGACCAGCAGCGCTTTGCGTCTACGCCCGCATCCATCTGCCGCTTGGTGGACGATGTGCAGGCCCAGACCCAGGGCATGGCGCATGTCAACGTGGGCGTGGCCGCGCATTCGCTGCGCGCTGCCGACGCGCCAGCCATCGCCGAGCTGGCGCAGTTTGCCCACAATCGCGGCCTGCCGGTGCACATCCATATCGCCGAGCAAGAACAAGAAATCAAAGACTGCATCGCCCACACCGGCCAGCGCCCGGTGCAGTGGCTGCTAGAGAACGCGCCGGTCAACGACCGCTGGAACCTGGTGCACGCCACCCACACCACCGCGCAAGAGCTTGCCGGTGTGGCGCAAACGGGCGCGAGCATCGTCATTTGCCCCAGCACCGAAGCGAACTTGGGCGACGGCGTGTTTGACTTCAGCGCCTATTGCGCGCTGGGTGGGCGCTGGAGCGTGGGCTCGGACAGCCACGTCACCCGCAGTTGGACCGAAGAACTGCGCCTGCTGGAATACGGCCAACGCCTGGTGCAAAAAAAGCGCAACGTGGCCGCCCGCTGCGGCCCCAGCACCAGCAGCGCGGCCAATCTGTTGGAGGCAGCGCTGGCCGGCGGTCACGCTGCCACGGCGCAGCCGCTGGGCGGTTTGCAGATCGGCAAGCGCGCCGACTTTTTGGTGCTTGACAGCCACGCCTCGGCGCTGCTGGGCGTGCCTGCGGACCATGTGCTGGACGCGCTGGTTTTCTCCAGCCCCGACGCCGCGCCCCAGGCGGTGTACGTGGCGGGCAAGGCGGTAGCGCACCGCGCTGGCGCCGCGCTGGCCAGCGCCTTTGCGCAGACCATGGACGCGCTCTGGTATGCCTGACCCTATGGGTGAGTTCGCGCCTGCCGAAACCCACGATTTACCTTCAACATGTCGCAGCACCCGACCCAGAATAGTGCAAGGCACAGGTCCTGCTGCGCCGACAATGCAGTTGCACTTGCCCCGGAGTCCAAATGCCCACGTCCCCATTACTCTCTTATGATTCCGCAGCGCCCAGCCGCAGCGCAATAGACGCCACGCCCGGTGCGCTGCTCTTGCAGTTTGGCGTCGACTGGTGCGGCCACTGCCAGGCGGGGGAGCCTGCCATCGTCCAGGCCATGCGGGCCCATCCCCAGCTCGCGCACCTGCGCATTCAAGACGGCGCGGGCCGGGCACTGGGGCGCTCGTTCAAGGTCAAGCTCTGGCCCACTTTGGTATTGATGCACCAAGGCCAGGAACTGGCCCGCTTGGTGCGCCCCACGCAGGTAGAACAAGTGCAAGAGTTTTTGCGGCATCTGCCCGAGTAGCGCAATAGCCGGGCGGGACTGGGCCGCTGGGCTATTGCAGGCCTTGGCGCGCTAGAACAGCGTGGCCTGCCGTGCGCCGTCCGGCTTTGCCGCCTCTGCGCCCTCTGGCGGTGCTTCTGCCTGTACCACCAGATCGGGCGCAGGGCAGGCGTAAATCAAATCCACGCTGTGCGCTGGCGCAGCTTGCAGCCACTGCGCGTAATGCGCTGGCGGTAGCACCACCACCATGCGCTTTTCATCGCCGGGCTTGTGAAAGTGGCGCATCAAGGGGTGGGCGTCGGCATTGACGGTCAGCATGGTGAAGCTCAGCACCTCGCCCTGGGGCGAGCGCCAGGCCGACCACAGCCCAGCGATGCCCATGGGCTCGCCGTTGGCCCGTGCAATGCGGGTGGCCACCGCACGGCCACTGCGCCAGTCGGGCTCAAAAAACGCGTCTGCCGGAATAATGCAACGCTGCGCCCGCGCCCAGGCGTCGCGAAAACTCGGTTTCTCCGCCACCGTCTCGGTACGCGCGTTGTAGGTATGGCGCCCCAGCGTGCGGTCTTTGGCCCAGTGCGGCAAGAGACCGAAGGCGCCAATGGCCGCTTCCAGCGCCGGCACCGCGTCGTCCCCCGCTTGCGCATGCGGGTGGGGCCGGACAAAGCTGCCCAGGTAGCCCGGCCACACATCTGCGGGCTGCGCCACTGCCGGGGGCAGCAGCCCAAAGTGCCGCTCAAACTGGGCCTTGTTTTTGACGGCTTGGTAGTGGCTGCACATTGTTTTTGGGGTTTGGAAGGTAAATAGTAAACCGCAGCCGCTCAGAACCAGAGTTGCCCGGGGTTTGTCAGTCCGTGACCGGATAGCGCCGCACCAGCACCCCAAACAAGACCACGCCCAGCCACAAGCTGGCGGCCGCTGCCTGCAAGGCCAGGGCAAAGCCCTGGCGCGCGTCCCCGCTGGCTTGCAGCAGCAGGCCCACCAATAGCGGCCCGGCAATCTGGCCTAGCCCGTAGGCCGCCGTCAGCAGCCCGATAAAGCCCGAGGCCCCCACCGGACGCAGGCGCCGCACCTCTTGCAAGGCAAACATGGTGATAGCGGTAAACGGTAGGCCAATCAAAAAGCTGCTCAGCGCAAAGCCTGCCAGCGTGGGCCAGCCCAGGCTCAGCATCACACCCACCGCCTGCATGGTGTAGCCGCCCATGAGCAGATGGCGCCGATCCCAGTGCGCTGGAATCCGCAGGGTCAGCAGCGCGCCCAGGCTCACGCCCACGCCAAACAGCGGCCAAAACAGGTCTAGCCACACCGACCCGGCCAGCGACTGGCGGGCGATCAGGGGCAAAAAGGTGGCGGTAATGATGTAACCAAAGCCAGCCAGCCCATAGGCCAGCGCCAAAACAGCCACGGCACCCGTGCCCGAGCCAGCCGTCTGTTGCGCAGGCGCGGCTTCTTGTGGCAGGCCACCCTGCAGCTGCGGCCACACCATCACGGTCAGCAGCAGCGCCAGAGCCGCAAAAGCCAGCCAGCCGGTGGCCGCACTCAAGTTTGCCGCCACCAGGGCCGTGGCTGCCAGGCCGCTGACGGTAATACCCAGCCCCGGCCCTACATAAATCAGCCCGGCCAAGCGCGGCGCCCCGTGCGCTGTGAGTTGTTGCAGGCACCAGCCCGAGCTGTAGACAAACACCAGCGCGCTCGCCACTCCGGCCAAAAAGCGCCACAGCGGCCAGACGGCCGGCCAGGGCAGGGCCATGCCCAGCGTCAGCAGCACGGTGGTCACCAGCCCAAGCCGGATCGCCCGGGTGTGCACCACCGGGCGCAGCGGTGGCCAGCGCGCACTGGCCCAGGGCAGCAGCGCGCAGCCCAAGGCACCCAACCAGTAGCCCAGGTAATTGGCCGTGGCCAGCCAGCTCGCCGCTGGCAAACCGAGCACGCCGTCGTGCAGCATCATGGGCAGCAGCGGCGTAAAGGCAAATCGCCCGATGCCCATAGCCACCGCCAGCGCCACCATGCCGGTGGCTGCAATGGCAAAAGGATGGCGCGACTTCATGCCCTGATTGTGCAGCCCGATGGTGTGTGCCCTGGTTGACATCTTGTGTAACGCGCCTTGCAGGGCGCGCGCTGTTTGGCGCATACGGGGTGGGCAGTAAGACCTTACGAACCGGCCTTGTCATGGTTTCACCCTAGGATGTTGCCTCACTTTGATCTAAACATGACTCTGCATACAAGCACTTTGACCGCCAAGCCGCTCGCTGCACACCTGCACAGCAGCCCGCGCCGGGCTGCCTCCGCGTTGGGCGACCTCGCCCTGGCGCCCAGCGCTGCGCCCCGCATCGTGCTGGTGCTGGGCAGCGCGGCAGATGCAGTCTGCGCCCGGCACTGGGAGCGCGCGCCCTTTGCCGCCGTGGTGGCGATCAACAACGCCTGGCAAATCCGCAGCGACTGGGACTACCTTATCCACCCGGAAGATTTTCCGCCCGAGCGCTGGCCCAAGTCCTTTGACCGCCAAACCCAGGCGGTGGTGACGGCGGCCGACTATGTGCCCGTACAAAACCGCTTTGGCGGCTTTGTTTATGCCGGGGGCACCATGGCGTTTACTGCGGCGTATTGGGCGTTGGGCGCCTTGCAGCCCGACGTGATTGCTTTTATGGGCTGCGACATGGTCTATGGCGCAGGAGCCCAGACGCATTTTTACGGCAAGGGCGCTGCCGACCCGCTGCGCCAAGATGTGACGCTGCAAAGTCTAGAGGCCAAGTCGCTGCGCCTGCTGGCGCTGGCAGCGCAAGAAAACTGTGTGTTGGTCAACCTGTCCGAGCAGGCCAGCTCAAGGCTGGTGTATCCGCGCAGCAGCGCAGCAGACCTGGCGCAATGGTCGCGCTCGGATTGGCGCGCGCAACTGCAGGATCAGTGCGGTAGCCTCAACCCAATGGCGCTACGCGCGGCCTTGCACCGGGAGTCCGAGTTGGGCTATATGGTGCAGTCAGGGCGGTATTGGGAGGTGCGGTCTACGCTGGATGCGGCCAAGTTGAACGCGCTTGACCAGCAATGGCTGGCCGTTGGTCAAGTGCAAAGCGCCTGAACAGTTGCTTGCCTGCGGTGGGCGCTTAAGGCCCAGCCGCTTAAGCGGCAGGATCAGCCGCTGGTGTGGGGGTGGGCGCCACGGCGGGCTTCGGCGGAGAGCAGTCGCCGCAGACGAACATGCTTTTGCCCGCCAGCTTTTTGAACGAACCCAGGGATCGGGGTTTGTGCAGGCCGCATTTGGCGCAACTCATGCTGGCGTTGCCAGACGATTGTGCAAAAGGGGAGCCAGAGGCGCGCGATCGATAGCGCAGGCCGTCGGCACTGATTTTTGTGGTGGTGTTGTCGCGCATAGCCCCCATTTTGCCGCTTTTATGGAAAGTTAGCAAAAAAGGCGCCAAATTTCTTTGGTTTACGAAGGCTGGCAACCCTGGCAATGATCCTTCGCGGCGGGGGGGCGCCGCAAAACAAGGGTGAAACCGCATCGCTTAAACGGGGCCGAACCCATGCCCTGAAATGTCTGGCTTGCGTGGGAGTAGCACCCCTGCGCGAATATCTGTGATCTAAACCTGGGCGGCGAGCGCGCCGCTCTTAGGGAGGTTAGGGCGTGCGAAACCAAAAAACCTGAAATTCGCGTACTCCCTGGTTGAGAAAGTCTGTGAATTATAAAAAAGTGTTAGAGATTCATCAGAAAACATAGGTTCCACATATTTGTTGTCGGATAATCGCCGAGCTAAGGCGTGGACCCTAGGCCACAGGTCGCTGGCCCTCAAATGTTCGACTCTTGTGTGTTTGTCAAGCGCGCCTTCTTCGGTCTGCCTTTGGGACGGACACTGGTGCGAGTGGCGTGCAACTGGCCATGGTGCTAGATTCTGGTTTTTGTTGATTTTTTCGTTTTCTGCCTTTCTGGCGCCAAGGGTGGTTGCTGGATCTTATGGATCCGGGGTACCGCCCGAACAACATCATTTTTTGGAGCATGGTTTATGACTACATCGGGCACATCGGGCAAGGGCATCAATAGCAAAAAATCATTGCGCAGCAAAGCGCCTGGCGCGCCCAAAGACCCGACCCAGTCGGTCAAAGCGGATTCTTCCCTGCTCAGCCCTGCGGTGCTGATGGCCTTGGGCATGGCCGGTATGGCCGTTGCTGCGGTGCCTGATAACGCTTCTGACGCGTCCCCGAGCCAGGAAAATCAGGCGGAGCAAGACCTTGCACTTGAGGCTTCGCAGCCATTGCCCCAAGTTGCCCAAGCTCCCATCGCCAGTGATTTGCAAATGCAACTGGCGGATCTGATTACAGACCTACAAGCGCAGGCGGGCCAAATGCCCGCTGCCGCCTTGCCCCCTGATTTGGAGGCACTGCTGGCAGCCATGGCGCCCCAAGACGCTTTGGGCATGGAACAAATGGCCAGCGCTTCATCGGCTGGCGCGGCTGATATGGAGCCCATCATGTTGGCGCAAGCCACGGTGACAGAGGCCGCAGTGCCCCAAGCTGCATCTGCTGCGTCTACTGCGGCAGCAGATGCAGGCGCCGCTGCGGGCGCTAGTGCAGCGGCCGCCAGCGCGACCTCCTTGTCTGGGGTTTTGTTGGCTGCGGGTGCGATTGGCTTGGCTGCCGCCGCCGGTGTTGGAAAATCGTCTGACACATCGGATAAAGTGCCACCCACGGTCAGCAAGGTCGAGATTACAAGCGCCACGGGCGCGGCAAACAGCACGCTCAACGCTGGTGACGTGGTCACGGTCACGGTGACGATGAGCGAAGCCACCACCGTAACCGGTTCGCCCACGGTGGCGCTCAACATCGGCGGCAGCACCGTGAGCGCCAGCTACGACAGCGCCAACAGCACTTCGACAGCACTGCAGTTCAACTACACGGTGCTGGCGGGTCAAACCGACACCGGCGGTATCAGCGTGGACGCCAATAGCCTGGCGGCCAACGCGGGTACCGTCAAAGACGCAGCAGGCAACTCCGCAACGCTGACCCACAGCGCGGTCACTGACAACTCCAGTTACTTGGTCGACACCACGGCGCCTACGGTCAGCAAGGTCGAGATTACAAGCGCCACGGGCGCGGCTAACAGCACGCTCAACGCTGGTGATGTGGTCACGGTGACGGTGACGATGAGCGAGGCCACCACCGTAACCGGTTCGCCCACGGTGGCGGTCAACATCGGCGGTACCACCGTCAGCGCCAGCTACGACAGTGCCAACAGCACTTCGACAGCACTGAAGTTCAACTACACGGTGCTGGCGGGTCAAACTGACACCAACGGTGTCAGCGTGGACGCTAATAGCCTAGCGGCCAACGCGGGTACCCTCAAAGACGCAGCAGGCAACTCCGCAACGCTGACCCACAGCGCGGTCACTGACAACTCCAGTTACTTGGTGGACACCACAGCTCCGACGATTGCATTGCTGGCCGCCAGTGCATCAGCGGGCACCGTCACGCTGACCTATAACAGCGCGCTCGACGCAAGCAACGCACCCGCTGCGAGCAGTTTCACAGTGACCACGGGTGGCGCGACCAATGCCGTCACTGCGGTGTCTGTCGTGGGCGCGGTAGTTACCTTGACGGTCACGCCTTTTGCCGCTGGCAGTATTACCGTGGCCTATGCCGACCCCACCTCTGGCAATGACGCCAAGGCGATCCAAGACCTGGCCGGTAACGACGCAGCCGGTTTTGCCAGCGGCGTCGTGGCCGACGGCTATGTGCGCGGCGCAACTGTGTATATCGACACCAATAATGACGGCACTGGCGATGTGCTGGTGGGCACCACGGACGCCAGTGGTAACTTCTTTATCCCTGCGGGCACGGCCACTGGAACCATCATTGCTATAGGTGGTGTCAATATAGACACCGGTTTGGCCAACACCGTGGAACTGAAAGCCCCGGCCGGTTCAACCACCATCAACCCCTTGACCACCCTGGTGCAGGCGGTGGTACAGGCTTCTGGTGGAGCCACCACGGCAGCGGCGGCGGCGGTGTCCGTTGCGACTAGCCTAGGACTGACGCTGTCGTCCGGCGAAAGCTTGCTTAGCTACGACCCGATTGCCGCTGCGTCGTCCACCGATGCCACTGCCGCCAGTAACGCTGTGGCAGCGCAAAAAGCCGCTGCCCAGGTGGCCACCATCGTGGCCCTGGCAGAAAGTGCATCGACCGACGCGGGTGACAGTGTGATCGCCAATTTGGCGACCGTGATCACCAGCTCAAGCGCTGGTACCACTGTGAATTTGGCGGATTCCACCACTATCACGAGCATGTTGGGAACCGCACTCGACAGCGCCTCGGCCACCGTTAAAGCGGCAGCGCAAAGCGCCATTGCAGACGCCTCGACCGCGATTAGCACCTCGACCAGCCTTGCCAGTATTTCTAGCGCCCAAAGCCAGGCCTTGGATAAAACCGCACCTAATGCCCCCACAGTGGCGGGCGACGCCAATACCAAAGACACCACGCCCACGATTCGGGTAACTCTGAACACCACCGCCACCGATGGAACCGCCGTCAGTGCCGGTGACGTGCTAACGCTCAAGGACAACAACGTCCAAATCGGCTCAACCGTTACCTTGACCGCCGCCGATATTGCCGCTGGCTACAAAGACCTGACAGTGGCGGACGCTAACGCCCTGACCGAAGGCACTCACAGCCTGAGCGTGGTCGTCACCGACCAGGGGGGCAATGCCAGCGCCGCCTCCGTTTCAATAGCGGTCAATGTCGATTTGACAGCCCCTTCCGCACCCACAGTTAGCGCGGTGGCAACTGACAACGTGATTAACAGCGCTGAACAAACATCAGCCATTTCAGGGACCGCAGAAGCCGCAGCCACCGTGAGCCTATCGATTGGCGGCAATGTGCGCACGGCCACGGCCAGTACCGGCGGCGTGTGGACTTATACGCTGAGCGCCGCCGACGTGACAGCCATGGGCCAGGGCGCTGAAACCCTGAGCGCCACAGCCACCGATGCTGCAGGCAATACCAGCACTGCGGCCACCCTTGGAGTGACCGTGGACACTGCGGCACCCACCACCACTGCGGCAGTGACCGGCGCGAACGACAATGTCGACCCCACCACTGGCACCGTGGCCACCGGCGGCACCAGCAACGACAACACCCTGGGCCTGTCAGGTACGGTGAGTGCCGCGCTGACGTCTGGCGATGTGGTGGCGGTGTATGACGGAACCACCCGTTTGGGCGTAGCCACCGTCTCAGGCACCACTTGGTCCTTTGATACGGCGGGTCTGACCAACGCCGCGCACAGCTTCAAGGCACAGGTCGAAGACGCGGCCGGTAATGCGGGTGCCCAGGGCACGGCGTATACCGTTACCGTCAATGCCACGGTGCCCACGGCGACTGTTTCGGTAACTGCAGCAGCCCTGACCAGCGACACCACCCCCACTTTTACAGGCGTGGTAACCGGCACACTGGCAACTGGTGACGTGGTCAACGTATACGACGGTACTGCCCTGTTGGGTAACGGAGTGGCCTCTGGCAGCAACTGGACATTCACACCAAGTACCGCACTTGGCGAAGGCGCCCATAGTTTTACCGCCGTAGTGCAAAACTCGGGCGGCAACCAAGGTACGTTCAGTACGGCCGCAGCCACAACCATTGACACCACCGCGCCCAGTGCGCCAGGGATCAACACCGTGGCCACCGACAACATCGTCAACGCCCTGGAAGTGGGCAGCAGCATCAGCGGCACCAACGAAGCGGGCGCCACGGTGGCCTTGAGCATCGGCGGCAACAGCCGCGTTGCCACGGTCAGCGGCAGCACCTGGACTTACACCTTAGTCACCGCGGACATCACCGCCATGGCGCAGGGTGCCGAAACCCTCAGCGCTACGCAAACCGACGCGGCGGGCAACATCAGCGCCGCTGGTACACGTGCTGTCACCGTCGATACCGTTGCACCTACCGTAACAGACGTGCTTGTGTCCGCAGGCGAGGCTATTAACGCCAGCGAGTTCACCGCTGGCGTGACCATTACAGGGGCGGCAGAAGCCGGTGCACGCGTGGACATTACGTTCGCCGACACCACCACCGTCCGTTCGGTGACTGCGGGCAGCACCGGTGCTTGGACTTACACACTCGTCAAGGCAGACATCAGCGCCATGGGCCAAGGCAGCGAGACCTTCACCGTCAAGGCCACCGACGCCTCAGCCAACACGGGCGCCGCAGCCAGTACCACCATCAGCATCGACACAGCTGCGCCCACCGTGTCGTCATTTGCTTTGACCACTGCGAGCGATAGCGGCACCAAGGCCGACGGCAAGTCCAATGTTGCCGCGCCATCGATTGAATTGACCGCAGAACTGGGCTCGACCCTGTCCATCGACTTGGGCAAAGGCGCGGGCTACCAAGCTGCCGGTACCGGAACGGGCGCCTCGCAGACCCTGACGGCGGGCAGCGCCTACACGACTGATGGCAGCTACACCATCAAAGTCAAGTCTACGGACGCAGCAGGCAACACCACCGAGCGCAGTGGCAGCTACACCTATGACTCCACGGTGGCCACACCCGCACTGGCATTGGCCAGCGACACCAGCACCGGACAAAAGATCACGTCCTCGGGGACGGTCAACGTTACCGGCTTGGAGAGCGGTGCCACTTGGGAATACAGCTTGAACGCTGGTAGCACCTGGACCGCAGGCAGCGGCAGCAGCGTTGCCTTAACGGGCGACGGCAGCAAGTCCATCACCGTGCGCCAGACGGATACGGCTGGCAACATAAGCACGGCCTCTAGTGCATTGGCGTTTACGCTGGACACCTTGGTCGCCACGCCGACTTTGGCTTTGAGCAGCGACACCGGCGCTAGCGCATCTGACAAGATCAGCCAGTCGGGCGTGGTGAACGTGTCGGGTCTGGAGGCCGGCGGCAAGTGGGAATACAGCATGAACGCGGGCTCCACTTGGACTGCTGGTACGCAAAGCAGCGTGACCGTGACCGGCGACAGCAGCAACTCCCTCACCGTGCGCCAAACGGATACGGCTGGCAATGTCAGCACCACCTCCACGGCACTGGGCTTTACGGTTGACACCCTGATCGCGAAGCCCACCGTGTCGCTGACCAGCGACACCGGAAGCAGTGCAACGGACAGCATCAGCTCAAGCGCCTTGGTCACCCTGAGCGCTGCGGCCGCTGATGTGACCCGCACTTACACCGTGGACGGCACTACCTCTTCAAGCTACACCGCACCTACCACCAACGCGGTGCACACCGTGGTGGTGACCGACACCGACACCGCAGGCAATGTGTCGAGCAGCCAAACGCTGACCTTTACGCTGGACAAAGCGGTTCCCACCGTTGCCACCGGAGGCTTGTCACCCGCCGACGATGGCCTGAGCCTGGGCTTGACCGCAAACCTGATTGTGACCATGGACGAGGCCGTAGCCAAAGGGACTGGCTCGCTGACCCTGTACAAAGCAGGTGACGTATTGGTCGAAACCATTGCGGTGAGCAGCACCCAGGTCACACTATCGCAAGACGGAACCATCGTCACCATCAATCCGACGGCCGACCTGGTCAAGGACGAGAAGTATTACGTGAAAGCGGCGGCGGGCACGTTTACCGACACCGCAGGCAACGCCTGGGCCGGCATAGACACAGCGACCGCCTGGAACTTTACCGGCGCCGGCGCCACCGTCACTATCAACGCGGTGAACACTGACAACATCGTCAATTTGGTGGAGTCTGGGACCGCAATCACCGTGACCGGGACCTTGGGTGCCGAGTCGGCTGTGCTGGCGGCATATACCGTGGGCAATATGACGGCTGTCTTGCGCCCGGCCAGCGGCAGCGATGTAACCCTCACATCGCTGGCTTATGCGCCTGCGACTGGTGTTTGGTCGGCGGTCATTCCGCAGTCGTCCCTGAGCGGTACGGCTAATTACACCTTGACGGTCAGCTTTAAAGGCACCGAAGGCGTCGCTGCCGGTGTCAACGGCGACGGCGTCCAAGTGGTGCTTGTCGACACGGTAGTGGCAGCGCCCACCTTGGCCTTGACGACCGATTCCGGTAACAGTACGACCGACAAAATCACCAGCAGTGCCGCGCTGACGCCCACCGGGGAGACAGGTTCGAGCTTTGAGTACAGCGCTGATGGCACAACAGGCTGGAACGCAACTGCCCCGACCGCGACTGCGGGCTCCAACACGGTGTATGCCCGCCAGACTGACGCGGCGGGAAATGTGAGCGCTGCTTCGACCGCCCTGACCTATGTGTATGACGCCACAGGACCCAAAGTGAGCGCAGTGGCCATTAGCTCTGCCACGGGTGCCCAAAGCAGCACGCTGAATGCGGGTGACGTGCTATCTGCCACCGTGACCATGGATAGTGCGACCACCGTTACCGGCACGCCCCAACTTGCGCTAAATATTGGTGGGACCACTGTGCAGGCGACTTATGCGTCGGGCTCTGGTACCAGCGCCTTGGTGTTTAACTACACCGTATTGGCGGGACAAAACGACGCCAACGGTATATCGGTAGGCGTCAACAGCCTGGCCTTGAACGGTGGCAGCATGGTGGATGGGGCGGGCAATGCGGCCACACTCACCCACGCCTTGGTTGCCGACAACAGCAGCTACCTGGTGGATACCCTGGCGCCCACAGTTAGTATCGTGACGCCGTCCACTTTCACCAGCACCGGTGGCACATTTGGATTTACTTTTAGTGAATCAGTGACCGGATTTGCGGCCGCAGACGTTAGCGTCACCGGTGGTTCGGCAGCCACGGTCGGAGGTAGTGGTGCAAGCTACACATCAGTTGTTACCCCCACGGCGTCAAGCTCAACCTCGATTTCGCCTCTGGCTTTCGCAGTCAATGTGGCCGCTGAAGCGGCGGTCGATTCAGCTGGCAACACCTCCGCGGCGGCGACTGCCTATACAGCCTCTATTTTGGTGGGCACCAGTGGTAACGACACGTTTGCGGTTGCGCTTGACAGTTCCGTCGACTACTTGTTCCTGGATGCCGGCGGGACTGACACCCTCAAGTTGAGTGCGACCACTGAGTCGACTGCTGCTGCCACTGACTTGGTGCGGGGCTTTGGCTCGGGGGACAAGATTGATTTGGCAGCGATTTTGGGAAGCGCCACCGGGTCTGGCTATACATCCAGTACGCTTGCGGATACGGGGTCTGGGTTTGTCGAGTTGAAGAACTTAGCTTTGGCGCAGAACGCCACCACAGGCAAGACCACAGTCACCTTTGACGTCAACTTTGACGCTGCAACCCTTGACAGTTCGAAAATCAACAGCGCCGCGATTGACTTGCTCTACGACTACACCAAAGTTTCGTCGCTGACGGCCACTAGCCCTACGTTTGCGGATTCCGACGGTCTGACTCAAAATATCTGGCTTATTGCCAGCGGAAACAAAAGTAATGGCCAAATCGCATTGGCGGCTGATCCGACAACGGAAACCTTCGCTGCAAATCCGATCATTAGTTCAACCGGCAAGGTGCTAGGGGTGACATTGATCGTCAGCAGCTTGGTGAGTACCTTCGCTGTGGGCCTTGAGGCCAAGAGCGCTGGAGGTACGACGGAAGTTAACACCGCCAATGGCAAGGTTTACGGCGCATCTACCGATTCGGGCGGAGTGTTGGCTGTGGGCGTCACAAAAACCGCAGGCGCATCAGCCGGCACCACCGGAGTCCTGGAAATCGTCTCCGACACCAGCACCCTGGGCTCCGGCGACAACCAGTTGCACATGTTGACCACCTACGACTCGGCCACCGGTCTGACCCGCCTGCAAATCCAGTACGACAGCAACCCCGCCTACGGCACCACCGCCGCTAGCAGCATCATCGCAATGGACTTTTCGGGCGATCTGACCTCGGTGTTGACCCCCGCCAGCCTGAACTTTATTTGATGCGTTTGCACGCAGCGATGCGCCTGCGCGCGGGCCTGGCGGCGTCAGTCCTGGCGTTTGCCGGGGCTGGCGTGGGCGGCGCAGCGTTTGCCCAGGCGCTGCTGCCGGTCAAGCCCGGCCAAATTGCCAGCAATTTTGAGCAATTGCGGGTGACGGCGCTGGCTGACCAGCTGATCAGCTATCTGGCAAAGGCGTCTGCGTGGGTGGACGATCCGCAAAGCCGCATGCCGGCCCAGGCGCTATCGGCCCGCGTGCGTGAGGCGGTGCTGGCCCACCCAGAAGTGCGCTTTAGCATCGAGCACCTTGAGACCGCAAGCCAGTCCACCCGCGAGGCATTTGCCGGCTTTTTGCCCCAGGTGTCGGCCACTGTGGAGTCGGGCTACCGCAGCAACGACAAGGTCAGCACGCCCTGGACTTATTCGCCCGCCTACCAAGACAACTCGCGTGCGCTGGCGCTTTCAGCGCGCCAACTGGTGTACGACTTTGGCGCCGTAAGCAGCCAGGTGGACGCCCGCACTGCGCTGGAAACGGCGGCTGCCGCGCGCGCTGAGGTCAAAACTTCAGAGCTGACGCTGCGTGCGCTGACCGCCTGGTTGGAGATGTTTCGTGCGCGTGAGGCTTATTCCCTGGCGCAAATGAACGTGGCTTCGCGGCGGCAAATTCTGGAATTTATTGACGAGCGCGAACAGCTCGGCGGTAGCTCCAAGAGCGATGTGTTGCGCGTGCGTGCGCGCTTGGCGGACGCTCTGGCGGTGGAAGTGGCGGCCAAAAACCGCCTGTCTGCCGCTGAAGCGGGCTACCGCGAGGTGTTTGACGCAGCGGCGCCCGCCCAGGTGGATTTGCCCACGGCAGCCGTGATTTCGCTGGACAACTATGCCAACCTGGCCGACTGGGTGGCGCGCAACCCCAACTTGGCAGAAGCGCGTGCGCAGACCCAGGCGGCCGGGCACGAGGCCAAGTCGGCTGCTGCGTCGCTTTTGCCTAGCATTCAGTTTGATGTGACGGCCAGACGGCGCGATCTGGACGGCGCGGGCGTGCCCGGGATGGACTGGACTGCGGGCTTTTCGGTCAAGCAAAGCCTGTATTCTGGTGGCGCGGACGTGGCGCGCAAGCAGCAAGCCAGCCAGCGTGCCATAGAAACCCAGCTTGCCGAAGACAAGCTGCGCCGCCAAGTGCAGCGCGCTTTTGCGCAGGCGCTCTCGGATGTGGGCAATAGCGCTGCTACCCTGGCCGCGCGCAAAGAGGCCGCCCAAGTGGCCGCCGTGGCGCTGGAAGCGGTGCGCGAGCAGTTTGTCTTTCGCCGTGGCACTTTGCTCGATTTGCTGCGTGCGCAAGAAGAGCTGTATGCCGCCGGACGCGACTTGATAGACGGCATCGTGGACGAATCCCTGGTGCGCTACCGCTTGCTTGACCTGGCGATGGAGTTGACCCCCTTGTTTGAGATACCCGTGGCCAACGCCCCAAAAAGAGACCAATAGATATGAGCAGCGAAGCGCCCGGTATTGCGGTGGATGGTTTGGAGGCCTGCCTGCGGGCGGTTTTGTCTTGGCACGAGCAGCCGCTGTCGTCCGCATCGCTGCGCTCGCGCATGGGCGGCGATGAGGTTTGGACTGCAGATGCCCTGGCCGAGGCGGCCGACAGCCTCGGCTACGACGTCACAGAGAGCCAAACAGACCCCGCCAACCCCTCGCTACCCGGTTTGCCCGCCATTTGCGCCACCCACGTGGGCACCTTTATCGCCGTGCTGGCCTATGACACCGACGGCATGCTGCTGGTGGTGGACCCGGACCAGAGCGAGCGGCCTGCCCAAGTTGAATTGTCCGAGCTGCTGGGCCGCATTTCGGGCGCGACCCTGAGCCTGGCGCGCCGCCAAATGCCGCCGGTGGCGGGCGACGAGCTCAAAAAGGCCAACATCAGCCGCCACGGGCACTGGTTTTGGGGCCCCGTGTTTCGCATGCGCTGGGTCTATGCGCAGGTGGCGCTGGCGGCGCTCTTGGTGAATTTGTTTGCGGTGTCAAGCTCGATTTTTTCGATGATTGTTTACGACCGCGTTATTCCCAACAACGCCATCGACACCTTGATTGCGCTCTTGATCGGCGTGAGCATCATCTTTATCAGTGACTTTGCCATTCGCACGGTGCGTGGCTACTTTTTGGACATGGCCAGTTCCAAATCAGACTCCGCCATTGCCGATGCCTTGTTCGAGCAAATGCTGGACGCGCAGATGAAAACCCGGCGCGGCAGCAGCGGCGCTTTGGCAAGCACGCTCAAAGAGTTTGAGTCGATTCGTGAGTTTTTGACATCGGCCACGCTCACCACCTTTATCGACATTCCCTTTGCGCTGGTGTTTTTGGTGGTGATTTGGCTCATTGGTGGGCCCATGGTCTATGTTCCGTTGGCGGCCATTCCTATCATGCTGCTCACCGGGCTGGCGGTGCAGCCGCAGCTCAAACGCCTGATTCAGGAATCGCAGGAAGACGGCCACCACAAGCACGCCATTCTTGTGGAAACACTGTCGGGCCTGGAGACCATCAAGTCTTTGGGCGCAGGCGCCCTGATGCGCAGGCGCTGGCAAGAGGCGGTGGTGCACCAGTCCAACGTGGGGCTCAAGTCGCGCATGCTCGCGCAAATAGCCACCAACGTGGCCAATACGGCGCAGCAGTTTGTGCAGGTGGGCGTGATCACCCTGGGTGCATTTTTGGTGCGCGACGGACAACTGGGCTTTGGCTCCATCATCGCCTGCACGATTTTGGCCGGGCGTGCGATTGCGCCCATGGCGCAAATCACCCAGTTGCTCACCCGCATGAACCAAACGGTGCTGAGCTACCGCACGCTAGACAACCTGATGGGCCAGGAGCGCGAGCACGAGCACGGACGGGTGTTTATGTCGCGGCCCGACTTTCAGGGCGCCATTGAGTTTCGCAATGTGACGTTTACCTACCCCGGCGCGGCCAAGCCGACCCTAGAGAACGCATCCTTCCAGATCGCACCCAAAGAAAAAGTGGCGGTGATCGGCAAAGTGGGCTCGGGCAAGACCACGGTGTCCAAGCTAATTTTGGGCTTGTACCAGCCCGATTCGGGCTCGGTGCTCATTGACGGCGTGGACGTGCGCCAGATTGACCCGTCTGATCTGCGCCGCGCTTTAGGCGTGGTGCTGCAAGACATTTGGCTCATTGGCGGCACGGTCAAGCAAAACATTGCGCTGGGTGGGTCTTTTCCCACTGACGAAGAAATTTTGCGGGCAGCGCAAATTGCCGGCGTGGACGATTTTGTCAAGCAACACCCCCAGGGCTACGGCATGCGCCTGGGCGAGCGGGGCGAGGGCTTGTCGGGCGGGCAGCGCCAGGCGATTGCGGTGGCGCGGGCTTTGCTGGGCAAGCCCAAGATCTTGCTGTTTGACGAGGCTACCAGCGCCATGGATCTGGGCTCAGAAACAGCCTTGCTGCAGCGCTTAGGCACCGAGATTGCAGATTGCACCTTTGTCACCATCACCCACAAGGCCAGTTTGCTGCAGATGGTGGACAAGATTGTGGTGATAGACCAGGGCCGTGTCGCCATGCAGGGCACGCCCGAACAATTGATGAAAGCGCAACAAGCCCAGCAAGCGGCCCAGCAAGCCGCCGCCCAGGCCCGCCAAATGCCGGTGCCAACCGCCTAAAGCCTGTGCTTGCAGCTTTCTCAAAAACCAATTTTTAGAGTACCGCGCCCCATGTCAAACCCATCCCCGAGTCGCCTTAAAGCCTGGATCGACCGGTACGCGGGCACATCCGCTAGTACGGTGGCTGCCAGCGCCAACGCCACTGCGCAGGTCAAACGCGCGTCCTTGGTCATGCTGTGGACGCTGGTCGGCTTTTTTGTAGTGATGTTTGTATGGATTGCGGTGGCCGAGGTCGATACCGTGACCCGTGCCGATGGCCGCGTGATTCCGTCCGCCAAGCTGCAGGTCATCCAGAATCTGGAAGGTGGCATCGTGGCCGAGATTTTGGTAAAGCAGGGGCAGGTGGTAATGGCCGGCGACAACTTGGTGGCCTTGAGCTCCTTGCAACACGAGGGCGACATGAAGGCCCGCTACCAGCAGTTGCTTGGGCTGGAGGCCCGCGCCGCCCGGCTGGTTGCCCTGGCCAATGGACGCGAACCCAAATTTCCCCAAAGCGTGGTGGACACGGCGCCTGATTTGATGGCCGTGGAAATGGCCACCTTTTTGTCTAAGACCCTGGAGCAAGAGTCGCAGTTGGCGGTGCTCGCAGCGCAAATGGACCAAAAGGCACGTGAGCTGGACGAAGCCAAAATTGCCCTGATTTCGACCCGCAAGAGCCTGGAGATGGCCCGCGAGGAGCGTTCCACCGTGGCCCGATTGGTGGAGCGCGGCCTGGAGCCGCGCCTGGAACTGCTGCGCATTGAGCGGTCTTTTGCCGAGCAAGAGGGTCGCGCCGACATCTCGGTTGTGACGATTGAGCGCCTGCGCTCGGCCAACACCGAGTTGGCGGCGCGCAAAGACACGTTGCTGCGGCAAATGCGCACCGAAGCCCTGAGCGAGCTCAACCGCACGATGGCCGAACTCGCCGCTATCAAAGAGGGCATGCCGGCCTTGGCCGACAAAGTGGCCCGCACCCACATCAAGTCGCCCATGAACGGCATCGTTAACAGGGTGTTTGTGAACACCGTGGGCGGCATCGTGCGCCCGGGCGATCCGATCGTGGACGTGGTGCCCAGCGACGACCAGTTGGTGGTGGACGCCATGGTTATGCCCAAAGACATCGGTTTCGTCAAAATCGGCCAACCCGCGCGGGTCAAGGTCACGGCCTATGACTATTCGATCTTCGGTGCCCTGGACGGCACGGTCAAAAGCATCAGTGCGGATGCCGTGCCCAACGAGAAAGGCGAGGCCTTTTTCCAAGTGCGCATAGAAACCAACACCCGCGCCATTGAATCTATCGACAAAAAGCTGCCCATCATGCCCGGCATGCAGGCGCAGATCGACATCATCACGGGCAAAAAGACGATTTTGAATTACCTGTCCAAGCCGATCGTGGCGGTGCAGGAGAACGCGTTTCGGGAGCGTTGAAGCTTGGCTCGATAGCAAATTCAATGGAATACGTTTTTCCTGTTGATTTATGTCAATAAAAAGGTATAAACGTCAAAATTGAGATTCTCGAATTTCGTTTTGTCGCGCCCGTGCGGCTTGCGAACCGAATTTTGTGCTCTAACCAGCAGTGAAGCTCGCGGGAGGACCGTGGACTGCTTCGTGGTTTAAGGGCTTTGGATTTCAACTTTTTCCCCGGCTGAAAGGACTTGAACCCGGTTCTTTCAGTGTTTGAAGTTTATGGAGACCCGCGCATGTCTGCTCAACTCGTTGTCGTCGATCAGTCCATTTCGGACTATCAATCCCTTCTAAACCAGATTCCAGCGGGCTACGCGGTTCTATCGCTCCAGAGCGACAGTGGCGGCTGGCAGCAAATTGCGGACTACCTTGCATTGCAGGCTACCGCTTCCCCAGGCCAGGGGTTTAGCGCGCTCCACGTTTTAAGCCACGCCAGCCAGGGCCTACTTCAACTTGGTTCACAGAGCCTGAATACGGGCAACTTGGGTGCGGAATCAGCGGCGCTTGGCCAAATTCAGCAGCTTATGGCGCCCGGCGCGGATCTGCTGCTTTATGGCTGCGATCTGGCCCAGGGGCCCCAGGGGGAGGCGTTCGTCACGCTGCTAGCCAAGGCCAGCGGCATGGATGTGGCGGCTTCGACCAACCTGACTGGTGGCGCCAGTGGTGACTGGGTGCTGGAGGCTGCGGTGGGGTCGGTGCAGGCGCAGGCTTTGCGTTTGGTGACCCAAGACAGCTTGCTTACTGGCAGCGAGTTCAATGGTACCGACGGGAACGACACGCTCACGGGTACGGCCAACGACGACACCCTCAACGGTCTGGCCGGCAACGACAGCCTTAATGGCGGTGCGGGCAACGATTCCATCTTGGGCGGGGACGGAAGCGACACGATTGACGCAGGCAATAGCACCACATCTTTTGGAAGTGATACGGTCAATGGTGGAAGCGGCACCGACTGGCTAATGTTTTCTAGCCTGTCGGCCGCAGTGACGGTCAACCTTGCAAACCACACAGCCACCAGCGCGCTGGGCAGCGTCTCCATCACCAGTGTTGAAAAGATCGCAGGCTCCGGCTTCGCCGACTCCATCACCGGCGGCGATATTGCGAACAAGACGGACGCCATGGGCAACCGCGTGACGGAATGGCTCCGTGGCAACGCGGGCAACGACACGATTACCGGGGGCGCGGGCACCGATTTTTACACTGTCTCTGATTACTCCAATAACAGTTCCACGCAAGCCGTCACGGCCAGTTTGGGCACTGGCACTGCGTCTGACGGGCGTGGCGGCACGGATGCCTTGGTCAATATCGACTTTTTGGCCGGCGGCGCTGGCGACGATGCGTTGACTGGCGGCAGCCTGAGCCGAAGTGCTTCTGGCGGGTTCCAGGAAGTGCTTAGGGGCAACGCCGGAAACGACACCCTTGATGGCAGCAACGGTTCTAGCGACGGTGAATACGCCAGTGCCGACCGCGCGGACTACAGCAACAACACGGCTTTGCAAGCAGTTAATTTCAACTTCGCCACTGGCGTAGCCAGTGACGGTCTGGGCGGAACAGACAAACTTATTGCCATCGATCAGGTGTCTGGCGGCCTTGGTAACGACACCTTCACCGGCAGCAGCGGCAATGAGACGATGGATGGTGGCGCGGGCAGCGACAGCATTGACGGCGGCGCCGGTTCTGATCAGGTTCGTTTTCAGCAATCTACGGCTGCAGTGATCGTAAATTTAAGCGCTGAGAGCCTGACTGTGGGAAGTAAAACCATTGGTGCAGGCACCGCCGATGACGGCATGGGCGGCGTTGACACTCTGGTCAACATCGAAAACGCACAGGGCTCGGACTTTGATGATTACTTTCGCGGCAGTGACGACACCGCTGTCCGGCAGTACTTTGCTGGTGACGGTGGCAACGACACGATAGACGGCGGCGCAGGTGTCGATATCGCATCCTATGGCGACAGTCCGTTGATCTCTGGCGGCATCACGGCGTCTTTGGTGGCTGACTCCAGCGGGGCAATCCTTGTTTCCGATGGCAAAGGCGGCATGGATACGCTGATTAACATCGAAGGCCTCTCGGGCAGCAACTCCGCAGATTCCCTGACCGGTGGCTTGGGCGACGATTGGTTGCGTGGCCAAGGCGGCAGCGACACGCTCGACGGTGGTGACGGCAGCGACTGGGCCCTGTACAGCGGAGATCCCAGCCGTGTGACCGTCAACCTGCAAACCGGTTTGGCCACTGACGGATGGAACGGCGCCAAGGGTCTGTTGGCCCTGGGCGGCACAGATACGCTCAAGAATATCGAGAACGCCGAGGGATCGGACTTTAACGACAGCATGACCGGCAGTGCCGAGGACAACCAGTTGGTGGGCCGCGCAGGTAATGACGCGCTATTCGGTGGCGATGGCAATGACAGCCTCCTCGGTGGAGAAGGCCGAGACACCCTTGACGGTGGACTGGGTAGCGACACGCTGGACGGTGGAACCATTAAAGACACGCTCAATCTCGACGACATCAATATTGCAAGCTATGCCAATGCCACCGGAGCGGTCGTGGTCAGCCTGGATGCAGGTACCAGCTCAGGCGCCGCCGGCAATGACGTTTTGCGCAACATCAACATGGTGATTGGAAGCGTTTCGACCGATACTTTGACCGGGTCCAATCGCACCGAATTTGCTGAATTTTTTGAAGGCGGTGCTGGCGACGACACCATTGA
>CAMDHS010000017.1 GCA_945898115.1 Comamonas sp. lk | reverse complement strand
AGATTTGGCTTGGATGGTAGTGCAGCTGCCCAGTGCCCGCTGCGTCGCCCACTTTACAGAATAAGGGTTAGCCAGCTTGCACAATGAGGCCGATTACGGCACCGTAGATGCCAATACAAGCGGGAGATAAACATGATGGTGGGCGCGTGGTGGGTTTGGCCGGTGGTTGTGTTGGTTTATGTGGTGTTTCGGCTGTGGTACGACAACTGGCGCGGGCCGCTTACTTCTCAGGAAATCGACGCCTTTATGGCCCAGATTGCTGCCTCATCGACCGGCAGCACCACCGAAGCGTCCGTAGTCCGCGCGTTTTTGGAAGCGGACGACGGGAAGGAATTTGTGATGAGCAACCTGGTGGGACTGCACACCCAGCCTGTTGCCCACCCGGTGACAGGTGCGCAGGTCTCTGCGCTTGAAGTGTTTCAGGAATATGGGCGGCGCTTCGTGCCCATGCTGTTTCGCCATGGCGGCCACCCCCTGCTGGCTATGCGCAAGGTGGGCGGTTATGTGGATTCATGGCAGACGCCGCCCGACCCGGGCTGGCACATCGTGGGCGCCATGCGCTACCGCAGCCGGCGCGACATGATGCGCTTGTCACAGGATGCCAGTCTGAAGCTGGCCCACCCCTTTAAGGCCGTGGCCACGGCGGTGACTTTTTCCTTTCCCGCGCAAGTGTTTATAGGGTTTGCACTGCGCCCGCGTTCGTCGGTGGCGCTTATTCTTGCGCTATTGGCGGCGCTGGTGCATCTGGGCAGCCTGATCGCGCTGCTAGGCCGATAAACCCTATTTTTAACGACGACAAGACCCATGAAAACTATCATTTACGAACAAGTAGGCGCGGTGGCTACCATCACGCTCAACCGGCCCGAGGCGCTTAACGCCCTGTCTTGGGATATGAACCAAGAGCTCGCTGAACTGAGCTCCCGCCTGGAGCTCGATGACAGCGTGCGCTGTGTGGTGCTACAAGGCGCGGGCGAGCATTTCATGGCCGGGGGCGACATCAAGGGCTTTAGCACCGGCCCGAGCGACGCACAGTCGCGCAAGATTGCTTTTGAGCGCGGTATTGCCGAGACCCACGGCATCATCACCCGCCTAAAACGCATGCCCAAGCCGGTAATTGCCAGCGTGCAGGGCGCGGTGGCCGGTTTTGGCGTGTCGCTCATGAGCGCCTGCGACTTGGTGGTGGCCGCAGACAACAGCTATTTCACCCTGGCCTATTGCCATATCGGCACCACGCCCGACGGTGGCGCCACCTACGCCCTGCCCCGCACCGTGGGCACCAAGCTGGCGTTGGAAAGTGCGCTCTTGGGCGACCGTTTTGACGCCGCGCGCGCCTTGCAACTGGGCCTGGTCAACCGGGTGGTGCCTGCGGCGCAGCGGCAAGAGGCGGCTGCCACGCTGGCCGTGCGCCTGGCCAAAGGCCCGACCGCCGTCTATGGCCGCACGAAAAAACTGATCAACGAATCGCACAACCACACGCTGGCCGAGCAGTTGCAGGCCGAACAAGAGAGCTTTGTCGCATCGGCCCTGGGTGCCGATTTTGCCGAAGGCATTGCTGCCTTTGTCGAAAAGCGCAAGCCGAACTTTGTCGGCCGTTGATCACGATTTTTCTGAAAACAAACCAAACGGAGGATCCCCATGAAAACCTTGATCACAGAAATGTTCGGCATCCAGCACCCCATCATCCAGGGGGGAATGCATTACGTGGGCTTTGCGGAACTGGCCGCTGCCGTGTCCAACGCCGGCGGCCTGGGCATCATCACGGGCCTGACCCAGCGCACCCCAGAGGCGCTGGCCGCCGAGATTGCCCGCTGCCGCACCATGACGGACAAACCCTTTGGCGTGAACCTGACGTTTTTGCCGACCGTGAGCTCGCCCGACTATCCAGGCTACATCAAGGCCATCATTGAGGGCGGCGTCAAGGCGGTGGAAACCGCAGGCAACAACCCGCAAAAGTGGCTGCCCGCGCTGCACGAGGCTGGCGTCAAGGTGATCCACAAATGCACTTCGGTGCGCCACGCGCTGAAGGCCGAGGCCATTGGCTGCGACGCCGTCAGCGTGGACGGCTTTGAGTGCGGTGGCCACCCGGGCGAGGACGATATTCCCAACTTCATCTTGCTGCCGCGCGCGGCCGAGTCGCTCAAAATTCCCTTTGTGGCCTCGGGCGGCATGGCCGACGGGCGCTCGCTGGTGGCGGCACTGGCGCTGGGCGCCGAGGGCATCAATATGGGCACGCGCTTTATTGCCACGCAAGAAGCGCCGGTGCACGAAAAGGTCAAACAAGCCATCGTGGACGCCAGCGAGCTCGATACCCGCCTGGTAATGCGCCCCTTGCGCAACACCGAGCGCGTGCTGCGCAATGCGGCGGTAGACCGCTTGCTGGAGAAAGAACGCGCGCTGGGCGCCGATCTCAAGTTCGAAGACATCATTGAAGAGGTGGCCGGCGTCTACCCGCGCATCATGCTCGAAGGTGACATGGAAGCCGGCGCTTGGTCTTGCGGCATGGTGGCGGGCCTGATCCACGACATTCCCACGGTCAAGGATCTGATCGACCGCATCATGCGCGAGGCCGAAGGCATCATCTACCGGCGGCTGGCCGGACTGGGCCACACTTAAGACACGACTTTAAAAGCGCCGCCGACTGCGGCGCTTGCCTGGGTTATTGCACCAGCGGCAGGCCACTTCCGCCGGTGCTGCTGTCGGGCAGGTCCCGGCGGGTGTAGGGGTCGTTGGGGCCACCAATGCGCTCAAGCGTCATCACAAAGTCTTGGTCCGGGCGGGTCCAGACCATGTGGCCCTGCGGGTCAAGTCGGCGCGTTACCTTGACCCAGGGCATGGGCACGGGCAGCCAAGTCCAGGGAATGTTCACTGACGGGAATTTTCTGGCGATCACACTGACCAGCATGGGCTGCAAAACATAAGTCGTCCCTTCCTCATAACGGACGATGACGTGGATCGGGGTTTTGTAGTCAAAGACCAGCACATCATGGACTGCGTTTTCTGGCGTACCGTCTGCGCGCCCATCGGCAATGGTGCCGCCGCCCATGTCAACGATGCGGTTGCCGCATTGCTCTATGCGTTCGACGTAGTGGTAGAGGCGATCCTCTGGGGGCAACAAGACTCCGCCGCGCCTGACCTCGAGGGCCTTCCAAATCCCTCGCAGATCGGGTGCTCCAGCAACCAGAGCTTCGGTACATTGGGCGAGCACGGGTGCTGGAAAACTATTGCCGTAGCCGCCGGGGGGCGTGTGGGCGACGGCGATGTCGTCAGCCCTGGTGCCGGTTGCGGAAGGGGGAACGGGCGCGGGAGGTTTGGATTGCTCAGAGCAGGCGCACAGCGAGCCCAATGCGACTAACGCCACCAGCGCAGCCAAAGTGATGTTCGACCTCATGCGAAATTCTCCCTATTCGGTGACGGCCGAGCAGCAATGTGGTGGGCGCTGAATTCAGTATCGCAGTTAGGCCCAAGATGGGCGTCTCCTTCTTGACACGCAGTTGTGCGGAAAGTGCAGCTGCATTGGCTGCAATAGGCATCGCAAGAGACGCTTAAATATGGCCCCAGACCATCAGCGCGTCGCGGCCTTGTGTGACCAGATCGACTTTGGCGCCCACGGGCAGTAACACTTTGGTGGGCACATGGCCAAAGGGCAGACCGGTGAGCACCGGCACCGCCACTTGGCTGCGCAGCCAGGCCACCACGCTGGCGAGTTTGAAACCTTTGTCATGCGGCACGAGCTTGTAGTTGGTGAACTGGCCCAGCACAATCGCTTTTTGCTGCGCCAATACACCGCTGTGCAATAGCTGGGTGAGCATGCGCTCCAGGCGGTAAGGGTGTTCGCCCACGTCTTCCAGAAACAAGACGCCGCCCTTGACCTTGGGCAAATACGGCGTTCCCAAGAGCGACACCAACACAGCCAGATTGCCACCCCAGAGCTTGGCGTTGTGCACTTCCAGCGCAGCTTCGGCCTCGGCTGCGGGCAAGCGCCAGCCAGCGCCCTCCCCCTGCTCCAGCAGCAAATCGTCAAAGCAGGCCTGCATGATCTCATCAACGCCGTCTGGCGCGCCAAAATCTTCGCCCAGCGCTGGGCCTTGCCAGGTAATAGCTCCGGTTTTGGCCATGACCGCCAGCTCAAACGCCGTGAAATCGCTCAAGCCTATAAATTGGGTGCCCGTCTCAACGGCCTTGGCAATTGCCGCAAAGGGGAGCGCGGGCAAAATCCGTGTGAGCCCATAACCGCCGCGCGTGACCATGGCCACATCGGCGCCACTGGCCGCCGCCCGGCCAATGGCCGCCAGTCGCGTGGCGTCGTCGCCCGCAAAGCGCAGATGGCTAGTCAGGGCGTCAGCATCCACCTCCACCTCGTGCCCCAGAGCGCGCAGGTGCTTGAGCCCGCGCTTGAAAACCGCCTTGTCGCGCACCGCGCCCGAGGGCGAAAAAATGTAGATGTGGCTCATGAAAAATTAATGGGGGTCAGATTCCAATTATCGGCTCAGGCTTTGGGGTGAAAAAACTGCAGCGCCCGCTGCGCAATCGGCGCACCGTGCTCCTGCACAAAGTGGCCGGCCTGCGGTAGCAGCATTACTTCGCTGCAGCCGCGGATCTGCTTTTGCAAGGCACGCATCACCGGCTCGCCCAGCACCGGGTCTTGCTGGCCAATGGCCATCAGCGTCTGCCCAGCCCAATCGTGCTGCCAAAAAGACTGGGCGCGGCGTGATACCTCTGCACCCGGCGAATCCGCAAACTCGGGCACCATGGGCGGAAAAGCGCGCAGCGCAGCGCGGTGACCCCGGTCGGGAAAAGGGGCGTTGTAGGCCTGCCATTCAGGCACCGTCATCTGTGGGTTGCCCCGGGCAAATAGGCGGCCCACGTCAAATTCCGGGTTTTTTTCGCACCACTGGCGCCAGGCCAAAAAGCCGGCCGACAAGGGCAACTCCCCTGTGGCCAGCGTGGTGTTCATCACCAGCAGACCCCGGTAGCGTTGGGGCGCGTCCATGGGCAGGGTCAGGCCCAAAATGCCGCCCCAGTCTTGCACCACCAGCACCACGTTGCGCAAATCAAGCCGTTCGACCAGCTCAAGCAGCACTTGGCGGTGGAAGTCAAAGCCGTGAAACCCGTCTTTCTTGGGTTTGTCGCTCTTGCCAAAACCGATCAAATCGGGCGCCACCACGCGGTGCCCTGCCCCGGCAAAGACCGGAATCATCGTGCGGTACAGGTAACTCCAGGCCGGGTTGCCGTGCAAACAAAGGTAGGTGGTATGTGCGTCTGCGGGCCCCAAGTCTAGGTAGTGCATGCGCAAACCGGCCAGTGCGGACAAATCGCTCAGGTAATGGGGTTTCCAGGGGTAGTCGGGCACATCGGCAAAAAGGGCATCGGGCGTGCGCAGGGCGTCGTCGCGGACGGGGTTCATGTTTAGCCTTCGGGGTTTGAAGAAGTCTTGCAGCATAGACGCACAGTCGGCGGCCAGAACGCCGCCCTGCACTTGTGTTTGGTGGTTCAGGGCGTCTTGGGCAAAGAGGTTAAGCACCGAGCCTGCCGCGCCCGTGCGCGGGTCGGGTGCGCCAAACACCACACGCTTGAGGCGCGCGTGCAGCATGGCGCCGCTGCACATGGCGCAGGGTTCTAGCGTGACAAACAGCTCGCAGCCGTCCAGGCGGTAATTGCCTAAAGCCAGTGCAGCCGCGCGCAAGGCGGCGATTTCGGCATGTGCCGTCGGGTCGTTCTGGCCAACCGGGGCGTTGCGACCGGTGGCGACCAACACCCCGTCTTTGACCAACACCGCGCCCACCGGCACTTCGCCGGCTTCGGATGCCAGCGCCGCTTGCTCCAGCGCCAGGCGCATCCAGTGCGTGTCAGTGGGCCGGATTTCAGGCATGGCGCAGGCGGCGGCTTTCAGCCACCCAAACCCATTTGGCGCATCCATTGCCCCAGGGCTTGTTCGTCCGGGCTGCCTGCATCGTAGATTTCCAGCATGCGGGCGTGCGCTTCCGGGCGGTGCTGATTCACTTTAACTTTGCACTGCAAGCTTATGATTTTTAATGAAAAAGCCACTATTGCGCTTAGCATCTTGCCGGTGTAATCGTGCGGCAGAGCGCGCCACTGGTCGGCGTATGCGGGCTCGTGGTCGGCAATCAGTTGCTTGAGCAGCGCGTCTTTGGCGGCTTCGCCATCGAGCACCTCTGCCTGCACGGTGCAATGCACAGCGATGTAATTCCAGGTAGGCACGCGCGCCAGATCCGGATAGACCTTGGGCGACATATAGGCCTGTGGGCCCATGAAGGTCACCACCGCCTGCGATCGGGCTGCCAGGTATTTCCAGTGCGGGTTGCCGCGCGCGCAGTGGCCGAGCAAGGTGTGAGGCACCAGCGCGCCGTCCTGTCCCGGCTCTGATAAGAGATGGAGCGGCAAGTGCGTGACAAAGGGCAAGCCGCCCTCGTCCACCGAAATCAGGCTGGCAAAGGGCTGGCTGCGCATGACTTGCGCTGCCACCTGGGCGTCTTTGGGGTCAAATTGGGTGGGTAGGTACATGGGGCTCGCTCATTCCCACTCAATAGTCGCCGGAGGCTTGCTGCTCACGTCATAGGTCACGCGATTAATGCCACGCACCTCGTTGATGATGCGGCCCGACACTTTTTTGAGCAGCGCGTAGGGCAACTCCGCCCAGTCGGCGGTCATGAAGTCGCTGGTTTGCACGGCGCGAAGGGCTACCACGTAGTCGTAGGTGCGGCCGTCGCCCATCACGCCCACGCTTTTCACGGGCAAAAACACGGTGAAGGCCTGGCTGGTGGCTTCGTACCAGTTTTTCGGGACGCCGCCCGCGCCCGCAACTTCGCCCGCCGCAGGAACGTAGGGCGTGGCGCGCAGTTCTTCAATGAAGATGGCGTCGGCACGGCGCAGCAGGTCGGCGTATTCTTTTTTGACCTCGCCCAAAATCCGCACGCCCAGACCGGGGCCGGGAAAGGGATGGCGGTAGACCATGTCGTGCGGCAGGCCAAGGGCCACGCCGAGTTGGCGCACTTCGTCTTTGAACAGGTCGCGCAGGGGTTCGAGCAGTTTCAGGCCCAGCTGCTCGGGCAGGCCACCCACGTTGTGGTGGCTCTTGATGGTGACGGCTTTTTTGCTTTTGGCGCCGCCGCTCTCGATCACATCAGGGTAAATCGTGCCTTGGGCGAGGAAGGTCGCACCCTTGTGCCCACCGCCAGCGGCTTTGAGCTTGGCGGCTTGTTCTTTGAACACGTCTACAAACAGGCCGCCAATGATCTTGCGCTTGGCCTCGGGCTCGCTCACGCCGGCCAGTTTGCCCAAAAACAGCTCGCTGGCGTCCACGCGGATGACCTTGGCGTGCAGTTTGCCGACGAACATTTCCATCACCATGTCGCCCTCGTTCAGGCGCAACAAGCCGTGGTCCACAAACACGCAGGTGAGCTGGTCGCCAATGGCGCGGTGGATGAGCGCGGCCGCCACCGACGAATCCACGCCGCCGGACAGGCCCAAAATCACCTCTTCGTCACCCACTTGCGCGCGGATTTTGGCTACGGCATCGGCCACGTGGTCGTGCATCACCCAGTCGGGGCGCGCGGCGCAGATGTCGAGCACAAAGCGGTTCAACAGCGCCTGGCCTTGCACCGTGTGGGTGACTTCGGGGTGAAATTGAACGCCGTAAAAATGCCGCGCCTCGTCGGCCATACCGGCAATCGGGCAACTCGGCGTGCTGGCCATGAGCTTGAAGCCGGGGGGCAACGCGGTCACCTTGTCGCCGTGGCTCATCCAGACCTTGAGCATGCCGTGGTCTTCGGCCGTGGTGAAGTCGGCAATGTCCTTGAGCAAGGCCGAGCGGCCAAGCGCGCGCACTTCGGCGTAGCCAAACTCGCGGGTGTGGCCGCCTTCGACCTTGCCGCCGAGCTGCTGCGCCATAGTTTGCATGCCGTAGCAAATGCCCAGCACCGGCACGCCCAGCGCAAACACGGCGGCAGGCGCACTGTCGGTGCTGTCTTCGTACACGCTGGCGTGGCTGCCTGACAGGATGACGCCCTTGAGCGTGCCGTCCGCCGCATAGTCCCGCACCCAATCGTCCGTCACGTCACAGGGATGAACCTCGCAATACACATGCGCTTCGCGCACCCGCCGGGCGATCAATTGCGTGACCTGGGAGCCGAAATCGAGGATGAGAATTTTGGAATGCTGCATGCAAATAGGAAGGAAGATTAGAAAGAGGAGTTGTCGGCAGCCGCAAGCATTGCCCGCACGCTGTCACTTTGCGTAGAAGTTTGTGCACGCTCAATCCTGGCTGCCACGTCCAGAATATGCAGCGCGTAGGCTTGCCACGACTTGCTCACAGGGCAACCGCTTCAGCCAAAATCTGCGCCTTGATGTGCGGGTTTAATTCGTGCTCGGGCACGACGTCAACCTTGCGGCACAGTGCATCGGCCAAGCCTTGTGCAAGTGCCAAACGCTGACCAAACAGGTCATAACCGCGCGGCAATTCCACCAAAAAATCGATATCGCTGTCGGGTGTTTCTTCACCGCGAGCCACAGAGCCAAACACGCGCAATCGGCTCGCACCAAACTGCGCAGCAATGCTATTGAGGCGCATGTTCATCTGGTGTAGCTCGTCAAGTAGCATGTTGGTTCGCCCTGAAAATATGGATCCAATAACGATGCTTCGCGCTTATTGGGGCAAAACTTAAGACACAAAAGCGGAAGCCGCAGCCTCCTCAGTTGTGCAGTCCATTAGTCCGCCCGGTAGTTCGGCGCTTCTTTGGTGATTTGCACGTCGTGCACATGGCTTTCGCGAATGCCGGCGGTGGTGATTTCCACAAATTCCGCCTTGTTCTGCATCTCGTCAATCGTGGCGCAGCCGCAATAGCCCATGCTGGCGCGTATGCCGCCCGACATCTGGAAGATGATGGCGACCATGGAGCCCTTATAGGGCACGCGGCCTTCGATGCCTTCGGGCACCAGCTTGTCGGCATTGGGGTTGCCGGTGCTTGATTCTTGAAAATAGCGGTCGGCGCTGCCTTGTTGCATGGCGCCAATACTGCCCATGCCGCGGTAGCTTTTGTAGCTGCGGCCCTGGTACAAAATCACTTCGCCCGGCGCCTCTTCGGTGCCTGCAAACATGCTGCCCATCATCACCGTGCCCGCGCCTGCGGCCAGGGCTTTGGCAATGTCGCCGCTGTAGCGCACGCCGCCGTCGGCAATCAAGGGTACGCCCGTGCCGCGCAAGGCGATGGCGACGCTGTCAATGGCCATGATTTGGGGCACGCCCACGCCTGCCACGATGCGCGTGGTGCAAATCGAGCCCGGGCCAATGCCGACCTTGACCGCGTCCGCACCCGCTTCGACCAGCGCCAAAGCGGCTGCACCGGTGGCAATATTGCCGCCAATCACGTCCACTTGCGGGAAATTCTTCTTGACCCAGCGCACGCGCTCGATCACGCCGTGGCTGTGTCCGTGCGCGGTGTCCACCACGATGGCGTCCACACCGGCGTTGACCAGGGCTTCCACCCGTTCTTCGGTGCCCACGCCCACGCCTACGGCGGCACCTACGCGCAGTTTGCCAAAGGCATCGCGCGCGGCGTTGGGAAAGCTGGTTTGTTTGGTGATGTCTTTGACGGTGATCAGGCCCTTGAGCTCAAAGTCGTCGTTGACCACCAGCAGGCGCTCTAACTTGTATTTGTTGAGCAGCGCCTTGGCCTCCAGCAGCGTGGTGCCGTCGGGCACGGTGATGAGCTTTTCGCGCGGCGTCATGATGGCGCTGACCGGCAGGTCGTAGCGCGTCTCAAAGCGCAAATCGCGCCCGGTCACGATACCAACCACCCGACCGGCGTCACACACCGGAAAGCCCGACACGCCCAGTTGCTCGGACAAAGCCATGACCTGGCGCACGGTAAATTGGGGGGTAATGACAACCGGGTCGCGCAAGACGCCGCTCTCGTAGCGCTTTACCTTGGAGACTTGCGCGGCCTGTTCGGCGGCGCTGAGATTTTTGTGAACGATGCCGATGCCGCCTTCTTGCGCAATGGCGATCGCCAAGCGTGCTTCAGTAACGGTGTCCATGGCGGCGGAAACCAGCGGCAGGTTTAGCGCGATATTGCGGGAAAAACGGGTAGCAAGGGAAGTGTCCTTGGGAAGGACTTGGGAGTACGCTGGCACCAACAACACATCGTCGAAAGTGAGCGCTTTGCCGATAAGGCGCATGTCTAGGCTCCAAAAAGTCGATTGTACCTGCGCACTGGCGGCAATTTGGGGTGCGCCGCCGCCCGGCGCTGGCTCAGGCCGGGTCTGGGTCGGGCGCCTTCCAGGCCTGTTGCAAAGTGGCCGAAGGCTGGAATCCGTGCTTCCAAAAGGCCTCGGTGGCGGGCAGCTGGGCAAGCAAAAATGCGCGCACCAGGGGCGCCAAGGGCGTGACGCCGGGCTCCACCAGCAGCACCGAGCGCGCCTCGTGCGACTGGCCATGTTCTTCTTGCAAGAGACCGACCCAGCCCATGGCGCCCAAGTTTTCCAGCACTGGATCCAAGTCCAAGGCGTCAGCGTCTAGCGCCGCGCACAACTGTGGCAAGGTGCGGCCTTGGGTGCCTTGCAATCGTGCGATGTGCAGGGTTTGCAACAGCTCCAGCGCTAACTGAAAGCGCGCGCCTGGTCCCACGCGCCTGCGCGGCAGGCCGGCAATCAGGCTGGGCACATAAGCGGTAAGCGTTGCGCCCAGCAGCACAATCACCCAGGCCAGGTAAATCCAGACCAGCAAAATAGGCAGCGTGGCGAAAGCGCCGTACACCGCCGAATAACTGGGCACCATGGACAAATACACCGCCAGCAGGCGCTTGGCCACCTCTAGGCCGGTGGACACAAACAGACCACCCATCCAAGCGTGGCCCCAGCGCACCTGGGTGTTGGGTACGTAATGGAACATGGCGGCCATGCCCGCAGCCACCATCAAATACTGCACGCCGTCGAGCAGCAGCCCCACGCCGCCGGGCAGGTCGATTACCAAGCCTCGCGAGGCGGAAACCGCGTACGACGTAATCGACACACTCACGCCCAAAATCAGCGGCCCCAGCGTTATGGCTGACCAGTAAATCAGCAGCCGCTGGCCCAGCGGGCGCAGGGTGCGTACACGCCAAATGCTGTTGAGCGTGCGGTCGATGGTGAAGATCAGGGCCAACGCGGTGACCAGCAAGGCGGCCAGGCCCACGCTGCCAAGTTTGCTGGCTTTGCCGGCAAACTGGTTCAGGTAGCCCAACACTTGGCGCGCAATGTTGTCGGGCACCAGGCTGGCGATCAGCCACTTTTGCAGCACGTCCTGGAACTTGGCAAACATCGGAAACGCGGTAAACACCGCCAGCGCCACAGTAAAGAAAGGCACCAGTGCAATGGTGGTGGTGAAGGTCAAACTGCTGGCCGTGAGGCCCAGCCGGTCCTCGCGAAAACGCTCGTGCAAGGTGGTGAGGGCGTGAAACCAGGGCACGTGGGCCACGTCGGCCAGCCATAGCTGGAGTCTTTGTAAGGGCAGTCGCATGGCCGGTATGATGCCACCGACATGAATTCGCCCTCGACCGACCCCTCCCCGCCTCCCCTAGACCATGCCACTGAGCCCGCTGGCGACCCCGCCCGCGACGCTGCAATTGCTGCGGGTTTGCAGCAGGTCAACCTGAGCCGCTGGCTGGCTGTGGGCAGCTTGGTGGCACTGGTGGTGCTGAGCGTGGCCTGGGAGCTGTACCTGGCGCCCATCAAACCGGGCGGCTCGCTCTTGGCGCTCAAGGCGCTGCCGCTGTGTGTGCCGCTGGCCGGACTGCTTAAAAACCGCATGTACACCTACCGCTGGGTCAGCCTGCTGGTGTGGCTCTATTTCACCGAAGGCGTGGTGCGCGCCTATAGCGACCGCGCGCCCAGCAGCTATTACGCGCTGCTGGAAGTATTTTTGTGCCTTACGCTGTTTGCCGCCTGCGCTCTGCATGTGCGCATGCGCCTGCGCAACGCCAGATCGACCTTGGGCGACCCAGATTTGACCGCCGACCCTGCGCGCAACGCACCATGAGCCACTCAGAACTTCTACAAACCCTGCGCGCCATCGTGGGCGACGGCCATGTGCTGACCGAAGGCGATCTGACAGGCTACGAGCTCGACTGGCGCAAACGTGAACGCGGCAAAGCGCTGGCCGTAGTGCGCCCCAACAGCACGGCGCAAGTCGCGCTGGTGGTGAAAGCCTGCGCGGCAGCGGGTGTGAGCATCGTGCCCCAAGGCGGCAACACCGGCATGGTGGTGGGCTCCACGCCCGACGCCAGCGGCACGCAAATCGTGCTGAGCCTGACGCGCATGAACGCCATTCGCAGCCTGGACGCCGCCAACCTGACCATGACGGTGGAAGCCGGCTGCGTGCTGCAAACCCTGCAAGAGGCGTGTGACAAGGCCGGTTTTCTGTTTCCCCTGAGCCTGGCCTCGGAAGGCAGCTGCACCATTGGCGGCAACCTGGGCACCAACGCCGGGGGCACGCAAGTGGTGCGCTTTGGCAACACGCGCGAACTTTGCTTAGGGCTTGAAGTCGTCACCGCCACCGGTGAGGTCTGGAGCGGCCTGACCGGCCTGCGCAAAGACAACACTGGCTACGACCTGCGCCATTTGTTTATCGGGTCCGAAGGCACGCTGGGCGTGATTACCGCCGCCACCATGAAGCTCTACCCGGCACCCAAGTCGCAACTCACGGCGCTGGCCGCCGTGCCTTCACTGGACGCAGCCGTGGCCTTGTTGGGCCTGGCGCACCAGCATTTGGGCGCGGGGCTGACCGGTTTTGAGGTCATGGGCCAGTTTGCACTGAGTCTGGTGACCAAACATTTTCCGCAGCAGCGCGTGCCTTTTTATGAGACCACGCCCTACTGCGTGGTGCTGGAAAACTCCGACAGCGAATCGGACGAACACGCCAGAGGCCAGTTTGAACGCCTGCTGGAGGCCGCGCTGGAACAGGGCTGCGTGAGCGACGCGGTGGTGGCTGAGAGCATGGCGCAGGCGCGCGCGCTGTGGCACATCCGCGAAAGCATTCCGCTGGCACAGGCGCAAGAGGGGCTCAATATCAAACACGATATTTCTATTGCCGTGTCTCGCATTCCTGAGTTTGTGGGTCTGGCTGACGCGGCGCTGCAAACCCAATTCCCCGGCGTGCGCCTGGTCAACTACGGCCACCTGGGAGACGGCAACCTGCATTACAACGTGCAGGCTCCGGCCGGTGCAGACGCCGAGGCGTTTTTGCGCGACCAAGAAGGCCTGATCAACGCGGTGGTCTATGCGATGGTGGACGCGTTCAACGGCTCGATATCGGCCGAACACGGCATTGGCAGCTTGAAGCGCGAGAAGCTCGAAAAACACAAGTCGCCCGTGGCGCTGGGGCTGATGCGCTCTATCAAGGCCGCGCTGGACCCGCACAATATGTTCAACCCAGGGCGCATGCTGGCGGTGAAAGCGGCGGCGCCTAGCCAAGCACATGAACACCCGTCAGCGCTATGACTCTGAACACCCGCACCGTCACGCCGCCCGTGCCCCAGCAATACGAAGACCTGCTGCGCCACGCCTATACCCAAGGCGTGGACAAGCAAGACCGCACTGGCACCGGTACCAAAAGCGTGTTTGGCCACCAAATGCGTTTTGACCTGGCCCAGGGTTTTCCGCTGGTGACGACCAAAAAAGTGCATTTGCGCAGCATCATCGTGGAGCTGCTTTGGTTTTTGACCGGATCGAGCAATAACAACTGGCTCAAGGAGCGCGGCGTCTCGATCTGGGACGAATGGGCCCGACCAGACGGCGACCTGGGGCCGGTCTATGGCGTGCAGTGGCGCAGTTGGCCCACGCCTGACGGGCAGCACATCGACCAAATCAGCGAACTGCTGCAAACGCTCAAAACCAACCCCGACTCGCGCCGCATGATTGTGAGCGCCTGGAACGTGGCCGAACTCTCCAAAATGGCGCTCATGCCTTGCCACGCCTTCTTTCAGTTTTACGTGGCGCCCGCCACTTCGCCCGGCGGACGCGGCAAACTGAGCTGCCAGTTGTACCAGCGCAGCGCCGACATCTTTTTGGGTGTGCCCTTCAACATTGCCAGCTACGCGCTGCTCACGCACATGGTGGCGCAGCAGTGCGACCTGGACGTGGGCGACTTCATCTGGACCGGGGGCGACTGCCACATTTACAGCAACCACCATGCGCAGGTGGAGCTGCAACTCTCCCGCGCGCCCCTGCCCTACCCCACGCTGCGCATCCTGCGCCGGCCGGATTCGATCTTTGACTACCAGTTTGAAGATTTTGAAGTGCAAGGCTACGCACCGCACCCGGCCATCAAAGCGCCGGTAGCGGTGTGAGCGCCGCGCCCATGCGACTGCACCTGGTATTTGCCCGCGCCGCCAATGGCGTGATTGGCCACCAGGGCACCCTGCCCTGGCATTTGCCCGAAGATCTGGCGCATTTCAAGCGCCTGACCCTGGGCTGCCCGGTGATCATGGGGCGCAAGACCTGGGATTCGCTCCCACCCCGGTTTCGCCCTCTGCCTGGGCGCCTGAACGTGGTTATTAGCCGCCAAAGCGACTGGCAGGCCGAGGGTGCGGTGGTGGCGCATTCGCTGCAGGCCGCCATGGACCTGTGCGCCGCGCACGCCGATACCTGGGTGATTGGCGGGGCGCAAATTTACGCACAAGCGCTGCCGCTGGCCAGCAGCGCAGAAGTCACCGAGATTGCGCTGGAGGTAGCGGGCGACGCCTATGCCCCCATCTTTGGGGCCGATTGGCTTGAGACCCGGCGCGAAAGCCATGTGGCGGCCAGCGGGTTGGCTTACAGCTTTGTTACCCTGAGCCGCCAATCCGACAAGGCATCAAACTGACCATGAAATTCGCCACCTGGAACGTGAACTCCCTGACCGTACGCCTGCCCCAAGTGCTGGACTGGCTGCAGGCCAACCCGGTCGATGTGCTGGTCTTGCAAGAAACCAAGATGACGGACGACAAGTTTCCGGCAGACGCATTTTTGGCGGCGGGCTACCAGGCGCATTGGTTTGGCCAGAAGACCTACAACGGCGTGGCGCTGCTGAGCCGCGCACCGGCTGCTGATGTGCTCAAAAACATCCCCGAATTCGCCGACGATATGGCCCGCGTGATCTGTGGCACCGTGGGTGGCACGCGGGTGATAGGCGCTTATTTCCCCAACGGCCGGGAGCCGGGCAGCGACAAGTTTGAGTACAAGATGCAGTGGCTCAAAGGCCTGCGTACCTGGGTAAAACAAGAGATGGAGCAGCACCCGCAACTGGTGCTGATGGGCGACTACAACATCACCTTTGACGACGACGATGTGTGGGACCCCGAAGGCATGCGCGAGCAGATTCACTGCACCGAGGAAGAGCGCTACCACCTGCGCGCCCTGGTCGCACTGGGCCTGCATGACAGCTACCGCCTGTTTGCGCAAGCGCCCAAAAGCTATAGCTGGTGGGACTACCGCGACGCAGCATTCAGGCGCAACCGGGGCCTGCGCATTGACCATATTCTGATCAGCAATGCGCTCAAACCGCTGGCGCGCGCCTGCCAGATCGACAAAACCCCACGCAAAAATGAGCGGCCCAGCGACCATGCGCCGGTGGTGCTGGAGCTTGATCTCGCGGCCTGAGTGCCGCAGAGCTCGGCTGACGCGGCCTTACAAGAGCCGTTTAAGCAAATATGCGAGGCGCGTGCCTGCGATGGTCATGGCGTCGAGGTCGTCCATGTCGATCTGGTTGCTGAACTCTTTTTCGGACGCAAACACATTGGTGCCTTTGCGCAAGGCGACTTGGATATTCAGGCGCAAGCGGTAAGCCAGTGTGCGGGCCACGCCCAAGTAAAAGCGGGCGGCGAATCCGGGGTCCTTGTGTATCCATTCGCGCAAAAAACCTTCATAAACCACGGCTGCTGTGATGTCATCCAGCGCAATCACCCTTGCCACCGTGTTGCGCTGGTCTACGAAGCTGACCTCTCCCACAATATCCCCACTTTGCAATGTGTCCAAGGCCAGTCCGCCCACCGTTTCAACCCGGCATTGGCCCTGCAGAATAATAAATATTCCATTACCCTTCTGACCGTAGTCAATAACAACGTCTTGCGCCTTGAAATGCAATTTTTCGCAGGAATGGATAAGAATCGAGACGTCGTCGTCATTCAATTCATCGAACATGATAAGTGAAGAGCGCATATAAATTATTCCGTTTTTCCGTGCAACATTGCATTAAATAAACCATCACTATTTTCAAGCTCTGCAAAAGTACCTTGCTGGACAATCTGCCCCCGGCCCATGACCAAAATAGTATCGCAATTTCGCAGTGTATTTATTCTGTGGGTAAATACTACGCGGGTTATTTTCAGATCATCGAGCAGATGGGTGATGCGCTGCACGCTCAGGTTGTCTAGCGCGCTGGTGGCCTCGTCAAAAAACAGCATGCGTGGCTTTCCAATGAGCGCACGGGCCAGCGCCAATAATTGGATTTGACCGGCGGAAAAGGTGCTGGAATTTTCACTGATGTGGGTGTGAATTCCCATGGGCAAGGACTTGATGTAATCGCCCATACCTACCTTAGACAGGATGGACAGAATCTCTTCGTCTGAAAAAATACGATCGGCCAGAATATTCTCAAGCACCGAACCAGAAACAGTGCGGTAATCCTGCATCACCACGCCAATCTGCTGGCGTGCCCTGTCGATATCAAAGTCGGAAAGATTATTTCCGTCCAGAAAAACCCCTCCCTTGTGAGGCGTGAGTAGCCCAATCATCAGCTTGAGCAGCGTTGATTTTCCACCGCCAGATGAGCCAACCACACCAACATAACTTCCCGCAGCGATCGACAATGAAAAGTCGTGCAATACCAAGGGGCTTGCATCGGTATAGCGGAAATAGATATTGGCAATCTCCACATCGCCTTTCAAGTTGCCGAGCCGCATTCGACCATGGTCTTTTTCAGGCAATGTAGTAAGTATCAATGCCGCCCGCTTGATGGTTGCACGGATGCCAAAACTCGCAAGAATGGACGACGCCATGTTCATAATGCTGCCATTAATTAACGCAAGCGCGCCGACAAACGCAACGTAATATCCAACCGGCTTGGCGGCAGTAGTGCTAGCCGCATAGGTGACTATCGCAAAAATAATGGCCAGCGACACCAGGTTAATGGACTGCTGGCAGGCCGCCTGGACAATGGTGAAACTGTTGCTTCGCACGATTCTGCGTCGCATTTCGATAAAGCTGTCGCGCCAGCGGGTAAACATGCGCCGCTGCGCGGCATACACGCGGATGGATAGCATGTTGGAAATCATCTCGTGCACCACGGTCAGTACATTGACGGACATGGATTCGCCTTCGGAGTAGGCGGAAAAACTCAGTTTGCCAAGCCAGTACGCCAAGCCCAGACTGACGACTGCAGCGCCAAGCACCACCAGCGCCCCGAGCGGGAAATAAAAGGCCATTAGCGCCATGCCGACAAGCAGTGTCACCACGTCAAGTGCGGTGCTAACCAGCATACGCAGCAAGGCGCGGCGCGCAATCTCAAGACCAGAAAATCGCCGCATGAGCGAAACGCTGTTTTGATCAGCAAAAAACCCCAGCGGAAAACGGAACAGGCGGTCTAGCGTGCCTGCTTGAATGTGCACGCCAACGCTTCCCTCAAGGCGCTGCGCCACCATCTCGGCGGTATAGCGCAGCACCAGCATGAGCAGATTGCATCCGGCCACCACGGTGACCACACCAATGAGCAGATCAATATCGCGGTGCGGAACCGCATAGTCAACGAGCAAGCCACTCGACACCGGCACCGCATACGCCAGCAAGGCGATGGCTATCGTTAGCGCCAGGAACACCAGCACTTCCACGGGGTGCACCCGCAGAACACCTTTCATGATGTCGAACAAGGCCAGTGGCGTATCTGGCAACGTGGGGTACAAAACATAGGCCGTGGGCTGCAAAGCCATGGCGGCCGCTTCTGAAACCCGGTGAAACTTGTCCTTTTGATTTGGACTGCAAAATTCCATGGCGCCGCGCTTGACGTTGGAGCGCATCAGGATCGGCAAATTGCCTTCAGTCTGCACGCCAATCACCACCCCAAGGTCATGGTTCCACCAGTCACCTTGCAGATCCACCTCGCGGGCAACCAAGCCTAACGACGTGGCCACTTCCTCGACCGTCGCACCCATTCGGTGGCCGCCGCCCTTGGGTACGTCTGGCAAACCGAACAGCACGGCCGCCATCTGGCACACCGCAAAGGTGTCGCCCAAGGGGTGGCTTCGGTCCGCGGCTTTGGAGTCTGAAACAAGAATTTTTTCAAACTGAAGCAGTGTGTCGTCAATACTTGGCAGCGATGAATCATGGGTTGTCATAGGGTATTGCCTTCTGCCAATTGCGCGAGCTGGGCATATTGGCCTTGCATTGCCACCAGCGCGTCATATGTACCTGACTCCTTGATTTGCCCGCTAGCAAGCATGAATATCGCCGTGGCATTGCGCAGGTTTTGGAGGCGATGGGTGGCAAGGACGAGTGTGATGTTGAGCGCCAGGAGGTTTTGGAGAATAGCGGCCTCTGTAACGCCATCGAGCGCCGAGGTGGACTCGTCAAGCAAGAGAATGTCTGGCTTGCGCACTACCGCCCGGGCCAATGCGATGCGCTGGCGCTGACCTCCACTCAGATCGGCACCTGCCTCGCGCAAGCGCGCGCGGTAACCGCCCACGCGATGAACAATGTCCTCATGCACCATGCAGATCTTGCAAGCGGCAATGGCTTGGGCCTCCGAAATATCGGGATCCCAGAGCGTGATGTTTTCTAGCACCGACGCCTCAAAAATCTGCTCTTTCTGAGGAACCAAAACCAGCTTGCTGGAGAACAGGTCAGAAGCAATGTCGCCATAAGGAACCGCGCCCATGCTGATGTGTCCGGCATTAGGCGCCGAGACTCTGGCCAGCAGCGACAGCAGGCTTGATTTGCCGCTGCCCACACCACCTACCAGCCCCACAAATGCTCCTTGCGGGATTTGCAATGAGACGCCACGAAGCACTTCCTCGCTGCCATAAGAAAACGACAGGTCTATTGCCGACAGCGCATATCCCTGGGGTGCACGCTGCGCGGCTCTCTTGTAAGGGGCGGGCTCGGTCTGCAAGAGATCATTGATGCGGTCAAAATTTCCACTGGCACCGCCAATTTGTGCCACAGCCGACATGATCTGGTTAAACGGTGCGAGCAAGAGCATGGCCATGGCGTTAAACGCAAAAAACACACCAATGCTGAACTGCCCTGCAATCACCTCGGTTGCCGTCAGGCCAGTAATCACCGCCATGACAACACCAGTCACTGCCGATGGAACGCTGACCAATGTGGCGGCATAAGGCGCGCTGGACTGCTCGGCATTGGTCAATGCAACGTAGCGGTCCAATATGCGATGCAAAAGCATGCGGCTTGAGCCTGACGAGCGGCTGTGCTCCACCAGACCAAAGGACTGCACCAACTGGGTTTCGTATTTGCCCCGCTCAATCGCAAGGCGCCGGCTCAAGGTGGCCAAGTGGTTGGCAACCCAGGTGGAAAACAGGGCGTGGCCGGTGAGCAAGGCAAGGATGATCGCCGTAAGGTAGGGGCTGTAGCTCAGCATGACCAAGCCGACCACCAATATCTGCATGGATGCAGCAATCATGCCCACCAGTGCGCCAGAGACGGTGCTTGCCACCACGTCTGCAAGCATGACGCGACCGCTGACTTCGCCACTGTGGCGCCGGGAAAAATACTCCATCGGCAAGCCGTACATGCGGGTCACTATCTTGGCAGCCATGGCTACCGTAAGACGGGTCTGCAATTGCAGCACACCGCTACGCTGCATCCAGATCACCGGCCCGAGCAAGAATCCAAATGCGCCGATACCTAGCAAAAACCAGAGGCGCCAGTCGTTAATGCCTTTTTTTATCAAAATATAGTCAATGAATATCGAGGTCAGTGCGGGAACCACCGTCATCAACAGCGCGACACCAAAGCTCACCAATGCAATGATGCCAACCGTGGACTTGACGGTGCGCGCAGCACGCAGAACCTCGCGCATGGCGCTCGGCCGACTGCCGTTGGTAGCAAATGCCTTGGCCCGCGCAAAGCACAGGGTCACCCCAGAATATGCAGCTTCCAGGTCAGCAAAGCGCAGGTGCTGCCGCCCGTCTGACGGATCAACCACCACGGCCATTCCATCGCTCATGCTTTCCAACACGACAAAATGGTTGAAATTCCAAAACAGAATCTGTGGCATGGGCAGCAGGTGCAAGTCGGCGGCGCCCACGCCAAAGCCTTTGACATCCAGATTGAGCTTTTTGGCCGCGCGGGACAGCGCGCCGGCGGACACGCCGTCGCGGCTTGCGCCGCACAGCCCACGCAAATAGTCCAGCGGTTCCCAGCGACCAAAAGACGCCAGCACCATGGCCAGACAACAGGCGCCGCATTCGGTGACTTCAAACTGCAGCACTTCAGGCACACGACGCAAGGACATCCAGTGCCTTATCTTGTCAAGGGCGGTTTCCAGAAAAAGCATTACAAGGCCTTCGTGTCTGGAGAAAAGAATTTGGTTTCCAGCGCTTCAAGCGCGTTCACAAAGAAGCTCTCCTTGAGCCGCTTGATTGCGGGCAAAAGCAGGTGGAGAAACCGCGGCTGGTCGTAGACCACCCAGCCTGACACCATGGTGCCGGGTTCAAGCAAGCGGTTGGGGCCGCGCGATGATGTCCAGGCCAGGCCGCTGCGCCCCCGTGGATCAGCCGCCACCTGGACCAGCACCTTGTAGGGCGCCTCGTTGTCAAACAATTTACGAACCAGCTTCTGGTTTTTAAAGACCCGCAGCAAGGCGTCTTCATCTGCGGTTTCCGGACTGATTTGCGTAACAACGCCTTGGATTCGGCCGTATTCTTGGTCTTCAAAAATATTGGGTAGCAACTGCGCTTTCATTCCCACCGTGATTTTTTTGCCCTGTACGGCGGGCACAAAAAGGACGGCTGTGGTCACCAGATTTTCACCCGTGGCCACGCTGTTATTGGGAGTGACGGTGGCAATACGACGCTCCCGAACAATGGGCTCGTGCAAATCGGCAAGCAACTCTGATACTGCGCCATCAAAAGGCGAGACGATGACGCTTTCAATTTTTTGCCGCGCCAGCAGGGCTTGCAACTGGCGCTGTTGCGAATTAATCTGCAAGTTAATATCAATAATTTCCCGCCGATTTCTTTGTGTCAGCTCGACCAAACTGTTTTCCACTTCAATGGATTGGCGTTTGTTGACATAAATCTGATCTTCGACCTGCTCTCGCTCAGTTTTCACGATGTCTGATCCGCGCTGGGACATAAAGCCCTTTTTTATCAGCTCTTCGTCGCCGTCACGCGCCTTGTCCAAACGTGCGAGCCGCTGCCGCAGTGCTGCTTCGCGACTCTTGGATTCTGCTTGTTGCTGAGCCAGCGTGCCCTTGGCCAAGTCGTAGCTATTAGCATGAAATACCTGCATTTTTTGTAATTTACTGCGCAGGTCGTCCAAGGCCAGCTCAGCGGAATGAATCTCGCTTTCCAGGCGGGGATTGCTCACGCGGCCGATGACCTGGCCTTTGCTGACCGGGCTTCCAACTTTGACAAAATACTCCTCCAAGCGGCCATCGCTCTCGGGCATGATGGCATAGCCAATGACCTCGGTATTTGCCATGAGCACACCCTGCCCGTCCACCGTTACTGGCAGCCGGATCATGAAAGCCACAGCGATCAGCGACACTAAGATGCCAATAAAAAGCCAGGCTGTCGCAATATAGCCAGGACTGACAATGCGCAAGGGATGTGTTGTCTTTTTCGTCCGGCTGATTTTTTCATCATTCATTAAACCACCTCGTTTTTGGTCATCATTTTCCGCATATTAGTCTTCAATACTCGTCTGGTTTTCATCCATTTCTTTTTATTCATGCTTGGCTATCTTTGCAAAAAGTTACGCCATGCAAGTCACAATGGTTTTTGCAATACCCGAAAACCGCAAGCTGATCTGGATCTAACACCATTTTGTGCCCTCCATCCAGTTTGCTGAACTGTTCGATCGATATATTTCGCAACTGATTCAAGCTCAATACAATTAATTGGGAATCATTGAAATACTCAAGTATATTTCCGACTAATTTTTCAGGCTGAATGCCTTTAACTACCAAGTTCGGCAGATTGGATATATTTTTGCCCAGCGTGAGGATTTGCATCGCACTCATCGCATTTACTTGATCCGGCAACAGTTGACCGACCTGCGATGGCATCAGTGCAGCGATTTTTTCTAGGCCCAAACTAGCCATTGCTTCTGGGGAAATGGCCCGGGTTTGCGGTATATCCAGCGAGGTCAGCACCGCCATACTCAGGTTGGCTGCCTTGACTCCAAGTTCATTAATCGCCGCAGGACTCCAGCGCGAGACTTCGTTAACAGTCAGTTCGCCCAGCTGTTGAGCTGCGTTGCTCTCA
>CAMDHS010000016.1 GCA_945898115.1 Comamonas sp. lk | reverse complement strand
GCACCAATAAAGGTGGCGACAAAGGTATTGGCCGGGCGGTTGTACAACTCCAGCGGCGCGCCCACCTGCTCGATACGGCCTTGGTTGAACACCGCAATGCGGTTACCCAGGGTCATGGCCTCGACCTGGTCGTGGGTGACGTAAATCATGGTGGTGCCCAGCTCTTTGTGCAGCCGGGCCAGCTCGACCCGCATGTCCACACGCAATGCGGCGTCCAGGTTGGAGAGCGGTTCGTCAAACAAAAAAACCTTGGGCTTTCGCACAATGGCCCGGCCAATGGCCACCCGCTGGCGCTGGCCGCCCGAGAGTTCTTTGGGGAAGCGCCCCAGCAGTTCGCTCATCCGCAAGGTCTCAGCCGCCTGGTGCACTTGCTGCGTGCGCTGGGCTTTGGGCACGCCGGCCATCTTCAGGGCAAAGCCCATGTTCTCTTCTACCGTCATGTGCGGGTACAGGGCGTAGCTCTGGAACACCATGGCCGCGCCCCGGTCGGCCGGGCGCAGGTCGTTGGCGCGCACGCCGTCAATCAGCAAGTCGCCGGCGCTAATGCTCTCCAGCCCCGCGATCATGCGCAGCGTGGTCGATTTGCCGCAGCCCGAGGGGCCGACAAACACCAAAAACTCGCCGTCCTGCGCTTCAATGTCAATGCCGCGAATGATTTCGAGTTTGTAGTAGCTTTTGCGGATGCCCCGCAGCGTAACCGTGCCCATGGTGCGGTGTCCTTTTCTGTGCGCCGGCTCAGGCCGCGTTGGCCAGGTGGGCGGCGGCTTGCTGGGCCAGGAAACTCTGGTACCAGCGCGCGCTGTCCTTGAGTGTGCGCTTTTGTGTGGCGTAGTCCACGTGCACGATGCCAAAGCGTTTGGCGTAGCCTGAGGCCCATTCAAAATTGTCCATCAGGCTCCAGACCATGTAGCCGCCCATGTTCACCCCCTGGGCCATGGCTTGGTGGACCGCGTCAATATGGGTTTGCAGGTAGCGGGTGCGGTCGGCGTCGTGCACCTGGCCGTGGATGACTGGGTCTTTAAAGGCGCCACCGTTCTCGGTAATGAACATGGTGGGCACCGCATAGTCTTGGTGCAGGCGCAGCAGCAGGGCGGTAAGGCCTTGCGGGTACACCTCCCAGTCCATGTCGGTCACTTCCAGGCCGCTTTGGTGCACGTTCCAGGGTTCCCCCGCGCTGACCACAGAGCGCGAGTAGTAGTTGATGCCCAAAAAGTCCATAGGCGTTTGGATGATCGCCATGTCACCGGGCTGCACGACGGGGCTGTCGGCCTGCAGGTGCTCCAGCACGTCGGCGGGGTAAGCGCCCTTGAACAGTGGGTCCATGTACCAGCGAACCAGGCGGCCGTCTTCGAGCCGGGCTTTGGCCTGGTCGGCTGCGCTTTGGGTGGCGGGCTCGATGGGTGCGAGATTGAGCACGATGCCCAGGCTTGCCTTGCAGCCTGCTTCGCGCAGCGCACGCAGCGCCATACCATGGCTAAGCATCAGGTGGTGCGCCACCTGCATGGCCGTGGCCCGGTGCTTGATGCCGGGCGCGAAGATGCCGGTCTCGTTCCCCAGCACCGACATGACCCAGGGCTCGTTGTGGGTGGTAATGGACGCTACCCGGTCGCCTAGGCGCGCGTGCATGCCCAGGGCGTAGTCCACAAAGTGCTGCACGGTGTCGCGCTTGGCCCAGCCGCCCTTGGCTTGCAGGGCCTCGGGCAGGTCCCAGTGGTTAAGGGTGAGGTAGGGCGCAATGCCGCGCTCCAGCAGGCCGTCGACCAGGCGTTCGTAAAAATCGAGGCCTTTTTCATTCCAGGCGCCGCTGCCGGTGGGCTGCACGCGCGGCCAACTGGTGGAGAAGCGGTAGGCGTTGACGCCCAGCTTGGCAATCATGTCCAGATCTTCAGCGCAGCGAAAGTAGTGCTCGCAGGCCACGCCGCCATCGCTGGCGTCGGCAATAGCGCCGGGCACCTGGCAAAACGTGTCCCAAATCGACGGGCCTTTACCGTCGGCGTCCGTGGCGCCTTCAATCTGAAAAGCGCTGGTGGCGACGCCCCAGACAAAGTCTTTTGGAAATGCTGCGGCGTGGCCGGTAGAAGGGTGGGATTGCATGGGAGAAGAGGAGTTTTTCAAAAATAGTGGGGCGGGGCGGCCTGCGGGGCACTTACTTGACTGCGCCTGCAGTCAGGCCGTCAATCAGGCGGCGCGACGAAATGGCAAATAGCACCAAGAGCGGCAGCGTGGCAATGGCTGAGCCCGCCATCACCGCACCCCACTCGGTGTTGACCGGGCTTTGCATGCTGCGCAGGGCCAGCGGCAGCGTGTACATCTCGGGCGAGCGCATCACGATCAGTGGCCCAATAAAGTTGTTCCAAGAGGCAATAAAGGTGATCAGTCCCAGCGTGCCCATGGCGGGTTTTAGCAGCGGCACCACAATGCGCCAGTAAATGCCCAGCTCGCTGCAGCCGTCCATGCGCGCGGCCTCGATCAAGTCGCGCGGAATGGACGTGGTGACAAACTGGCGCATCATGAAAATGCCAAAGGCGCTGGCCGCGCCAGGAATGTAGAGCGCGCGCGGTTGGTCGATCCAGCCAAAGGCATCCATGATCATGAAGGTCGGAATCATGCCCAAAAAGGACGGCAGCAGCATGGTGCCCATCACCAGCAAAAACAGCGGCTGCTTGAAGCGAAACTCAAACATCGCAAACGCGTACCCGCCCATGGAACAAAACAGCAAGGTCAGGCCAGTGGATGCCAGCGCCACATACAAGCTCCAGCCCAGGCTGCGCCAAAACGGAATTTTGGTGGTCAGGATGTCAAGGTTGAGCAGAAAGTCCGAGCCAAAAAACAGGGGCGGGGGCAGGTTGAAAATCTCGGTGCGTGAATGGCTGGCAAACACAAACATGAAATAAAAGGGCAACAGCATCACCACCGCGCCCACGGCTACCAGCAGGTAGGCCGCGCGCGGGGCAAGTCGGTCGGTGTTGATTTGCATGGGCTTTAAGCGGCGGGGCCGCGCGGTTTGAAGGCGCGGTTGGTGAGCCAGGTCAGCAGGGCGACAAACACAAACAGCAGCCACGACAGCGCACTGGCGCCGCCAAAGTCATTGAACTCAAAGGCGGTGCGGTACATGTACATGGCAGTCGTCATGCCGGCCTGGTCGGTGCCGCCGCGCCCACCGGTCAGGATGAAAGGCTCCTCAAAGAGCTGCAAGCCGCCAATCACGCTCAGGGTCACGCCAAAGTAAATCATGGGCTGCAGGCTGGGCAGGGTGATGAACCAGAACTGCTGCCAGCGCCCGGCACCGTCCATGGTGGCGGCCTCGTAAATATCGCCCGGTATGGTTTGCAGCGCTGCCAGGTACAGCACGGTGTTAAAGCCCACATAGCGCCAAAACACCACCAGTGCAATGGCTGGCTTGACGTTCTCAGCACGGCCCAGCCAGTCTGTCGGCGCCTCGGGCGCCAGCCATCCCAGGCCCGGCACCTCGCCCAGTGCGTGCAAGCCGACGTTTATCAGCCCGTAGTCGGTGGAAAACAGGGTGCTGAACATCATGGCAATGGCCACGGTGCTGGTGATATAGGGCAAAAAGTAGGCCCCAATCACGCTGTTGCGGGTGCGCTTGAACGAGGTGTGGATGAAGTAGGCCAGGGGAATGGCCACCACATGCTGCGGCACACCGGCGACCACGGCCAGCCAGGCGGTGTTTTTGAGCGACTTCCAGAACCATTCGTCAGTAACGGCAAAGGCAAAGTTGTCCAGACCCACAAATTTCATGGACGCCAGACCGGCGGTCGGCTCCCAGCTTTGAAAGGCCAAAAAGAAGGAAAACCCCAGCGGAAACACGCCAAACACCAGAAACAAAAGCACAAACGGGCTCAGCAGCACATAAGGAACCGCCTGGGGCGACAGGCGGGGCAACAAGCGGCGCGTCATTTTTGGGGCAATGCAGTCCGTGGCAGATTGCAGATCAGCGCTTGACGCGGCGCTCGATCAGCGCCTTGGCATCGGCCAAAGCTGTGCGGATGTCCTTGCCTTGGTCTAGCACTTTGTCGAGCTCGGTGTTGACGATCTCGTCGGCGATAGGGTCAAGCTTGTGCACGTCTACCGCAGAGATTTTGCGGGCCGCTTCGCGCCACAGCACGCGCGCCTTCTGGTCGGCCAAAAAGCCGATGGGCTGCTCAAAAAACGCGTCGCTATGGGTTTCCAGGAGCGCGGGAAATGCATCTTGCGATTTGAAGGCGGCGAGCTGCAACTCAGGCGTGAGCGTCATCATGCCGATGAACTCGGCGGCCAGCGCCTTGTTCTTGGCGCCCTTGGGAATGCTGTAGAAGCTGCCGCCCCACGAGGCCCAGGCTTTTTCTGGTAACTGCGCGGCGCGCCATTGGCCCTTGGTATCGGGTGCGAGCCAGTTGTTCAGGTGGCCAGCCAGCCAGGCGCCCGACATTTGGGTGGCAATCGTGCCGCGTTTAAAGCCCTCAGACCACTCGTTAGACCAGGATGCAATCTTGCCGTCGAGCTTTTGATCGCGCACTTTTTTTGCCAGCTCAAAGGCGCGCACAAAGCGGGGCGAATCGACCAGCACTTTGCCGCTCTTGTCGATGTACAGGCCGTCGCCGGCTTGCAGGTTGGAGCGGATGACGATGTCCTTCATGTCACGCGCATGCGCCATCAGATAAGCGCCTGTGGTGGCCTTGATTTTGGCCCCCGTGCCCACATACGATTCCCAGGACTGGGTCAGCTCGGCCTCTGTGACGCCGGCTTTTTTCAGAATATCGGTGCGGTACAGCAAAGTGCCAGGCCCGATGTCGGTGGGAATGGCCACTTGCGCGCCTGAATTGGCCGTACCCTGGCGCCAGGCAAAAGGCACAAAGCGCGCTTGTTGGGCCTTCATGTTGTAGGGCGCGCCCGCCAGGTCTTCCAGGCCACCGCCTTCGGCAAAACGGCCCACGTAGCCGTATTCCAGCACCATCACGTCGGGCAGGTTTGACGAGGTCGAGAGCGCCGTGGTCATGGCGGTATGGTGGTCGGCGTAGGCGCGGCTGGTGATCTTGATTTCCACGCCCGGGTGTTTTTTCTTCCAGGCCGGAATCGCCGCCTTGGCAATTTCGTCTACTGCCGGGTAGGCGGCAATCGTCAGTGTTTGTTGTGCATGTGCACTGAAAAAGGCGCTGCCCGCCATCAGCAGCGAAGCGGCGAGCCAGTTTCTAATCGGTGCATGTGCCATGGGCAACTCCTAAATTTCTCTGGAGCGGCTGGAGGTGCAGCCGAACGACAAAAGCGTTTTGAAAGCGCTTTCATTGAATTATAGGAAGCAATTAGCCTTGCGCATGCTAGGGTATTCCCCAGCAGTAGATCGGGTGGCGCTTGTGCTGCGCTCGAGGCGGGCGGAGCAAAGTCCTTGCTTTGGAAATCTTCAGACCCCCATCAACCTTGATGCATCTTCATTGCCAAGTAATCGAGGTCTTCGGTTTGAAGTTCCCGGATAATCGCGCTATGTCCACCGCTCCCCCCCGCCCTTGGGCCCTCTACTTGGTCACGTTTGTTTTGGCATTGCTGGCCGCCGCGAGCGCGGTTTATTGGGCACTGGGCTTGGCGAATGTGGCAGGTCAGAGCACCCCGCGCGCCTCTGTTTTAGTGGGTTCTGCCGCGCCAGATGCCAAAGACCTGGCGCGCGCTTTGGGCGGCGACCTTGCCCCCCAAACCAAGCCGGTCGAAACCACCAGCACCCAGTACCAATTGCTCGGCGTAGTTGCCGGCCCGGTGGGCAAAGGCTACGTCTTGTTGGTGGTGGACGGCAGGGCGCCAAAGACCTATACCGTGGGTTCGACCGTGGGTGAAGGCCAGGTGCTGCAGTCGGTGTCCGCCCGAGGCGCCAGAATCGGCAGCTCCTTGCAGGGTAGCACGGCCGTCGAGCTGAGTTTGCCCAAGCCGACCGGGTCCTGAAATCGCTCTCCCAGGGCAGGTGTCTGTGTTGTGTTTTGCACGGGTTTTTACCCTTGGGACTGGCTTTTAAATTCGGGTAAGCTCGCCGCGATTTCAACTTCTAATTCCCCAGGAGCGATTCCATGCAAATAGGCGTACCCGCCGAGACTGCTGCGGGTGAAACCCGCGTTGCCGTCACCCCAGAAACGGTGAAGAAACTCATAGCCCAAGGCCACACGGTAAGCGTGCAATCTGGCGCCGGCGTGTCCGCCAGCGTTACCGACGAGGCCTATGCCACCGCGGGCGCTGAAATCTGCGATGCCGCCGCCGCGCTGGCCAGCCCCTTGGTCCTCAAGGTGGTGGCGCCTAGCGCCGAAGAGCTGTCGCACATGGCCTCGGGCGCCGCCTTGGTGGGCATGCTCAATCCCTTCGACGCCGATGGCCTGGCCCGCATGGCCGATGCCGGCCTCACCAGCTTTGCCCTAGAAGCCGCGCCGCGCACCACCCGGGCCCAAAGTATGGACGTGCTGTCGAGCCAGGCCAATATCGCAGGCTACAAGGCGGTGATGATTGCTGCCGACAAATACCAGCGCTTCTTCCCCATGCTCATGACCGCAGCGGGCACCGTGAAAGCCGCGCGCGTGGTCATTTTGGGCGTGGGCGTGGCCGGTTTGCAGGCGATTGCCACGGCCAAGCGCCTGGGCGCGGTGATTGAGGCGTCCGACGTGCGCCCCAGCGTCAAGGAGCAAATCGAATCCTTGGGCGGCAAATTTATTGAAGTGTCCTACGACACACCTGAAGAAAAAGAAGCCGCCGTGGGCGTGGGCGGCAATGCCCGCCCCATGCCGCAAAGCTGGCTGGACCGGCAAAAAACCGAAGTCGCCAAGCGCGTGGCGCTGGCCGATGTGGTGATTTCCACCGCCCTGATTCCCGGGCGCGCCGCCCCCGTGCTGGTGACCGAAGAGATGGTCAAAAGCATGAAGCCGGGCTCGGTGATTATTGACATTGCCGCTGGCAAAGCCGCCGACGGCGTGGGCGGTAACTGCGTCCTGACCGAAGCCGGCAAAACCGTGGTCAAACATGGCGTCACGCTGGTCGGCGAAACCAATCTTGCGGCCTTGGTGGCAGCCGACGCTTCTGCCCTGTACGCCCGCAATGTGCTGGACTTCTTGAAGCTGGTGCTGACCAAGGACGGCCAGTTCAAGGTGGACATGGAAGATGACATCGTGGCTGCATGCCTGATGACGCAAGACGGCGCCGTCAAGCGCAAATAAGCCCCCGATTTGCAGAAACAATTGGAATCTGACCCCAATTTACGAGGAAGAAAAATGGAAGTTGTATCCCCCACCATACTGAATTTGATTATCTTTGTGCTGGCCATTTACGTGGGCTACCACGTGGTGTGGACGGTCACGCCCGCGCTGCACACGCCGCTGATGGCGGTGACCAACGCCATTTCGGCCATTGTGATCGTGGGCGCCATGCTGGCAGCTGCGCTGACCGAGACCACGCTGGGCAAAACCATGGGCGTGCTGGCTGTGGCGCTGGCGGCGGTTAATGTGTTTGGTGGCTTTATGGTCACCCGGCGCATGCTGGAAATGTTCAAGAAGAAAGAGAAAAAAGTCGCCGCCAAGGAGGGTGCGCAATGAGCCTGAACCTCGTCACCCTTTTGTATTTATTTGCCAGCGTCTGCTTTATTCAGGCGCTCAAAGGCCTGTCGCACCCGACCACCTCGATTCGCGGGAATGTGTTTGGCATGATCGGTATGGCCGTGGCCGCCGTGACCACCGCCGCCCTGATTTACAAGCTCGCCACCCACATGGGCCAAGACGGCTTGACCGGTCTGGGCTGGGTGCTGGGCGCCTTGCTGGTGGGCGGCACGGCGGGCACCCTGATGGCGCAGCGCGTCGAGATGACCAAGATGCCTGAGCTGGTGGCTTTCATGCACAGCATGATCGGCCTGGCCGCGGTGTTCATTGCCGTGGCGGCCGTGGCCGAACCCTGGGCTTTTGGCATTGTCGCCAAGGGCGAACTGATTCCTGCGGGCAATCGGCTGGAGCTGTTTCTGGGTGCGGCCATCGGCGCGATTACCTTCAGCGGCTCGGTCATTGCCTTTGGCAAACTTTCGGGCAAGTACAAGTTCCGCCTGTTCCAGGGCGCCCCAGTGCAGTTTGCCGGGCAGCACAAGCTCAACCTGGTGCTGGGCTTGGCGATGTTGGGTCTTGGCATTGTGTTTGCCGCGTCGGAGAGTTGGCCGGCCTTCTTTGCCATGCTGGCGTTGGCCTTTGTGATGGGCGTGCTCATCATCATTCCGATTGGCGGCGCCGACATGCCGGTGGTGGTTTCCATGCTCAACAGCTATTCGGGCTGGGCGGCAGCGGGCATTGGCTTTAGCCTGAACAACAGCATGCTGATCATTGCGGGCAGCTTGGTGGGTTCGAGCGGAGCGATCCTGAGCTACATCATGTGCAAGGCCATGAACCGCTCCTTCTTCAACGTCATTCTGGGTGGCTTTGGTGGCGACGCGGCCAGTGCGACCGGTGGCAGCACCGAGCAGCGCCCCGTCAAGAGCGGCAGCGCCGACGACGCCGCTTTTGTCTTGGGCAACGCTGAGACCGTGGTCATCGTTCCCGGCTACGGCCTGGCAGTGGCGCGCGCGCAGCACGCCGTCAAAGAGCTGGCCGCCAAGCTCACCGCCAAGGGCATTACCGTGAAATACGCCATCCATCCGGTGGCCGGGCGAATGCCAGGCCACATGAACGTGCTGCTGGCCGAGGCCGAAGTGCCCTATGACCAGGTGTTTGAGATGGAGGACATCAACGGCGAATTCGGCCAGGCCGACGTAGCCATCATTCTGGGAGCCAACGACGTGGTCAACCCTGCGGCCCATATCAAGGGCAGCGCCATCTATGGCATGCCGATTTTGGAGGCCTACAAGGCCAAAACCATCATCGTCAACAAGCGCTCCATGGCTGCGGGCTACGCCGGGCTGGACAACGAACTCTTTTATATGGACAAAACCATGATGGTCTTTGGTGATGCCAAGAAGGTCGTTGAAGACATGGTCAAGGCCATCGAATAAGGCGCGGTATCGACCGCCACATGACTGCGCGCGCTTGGTTGGGAGCCTATCCGCCGGGCATGCCCACGGAGATTGATCCAACGCAATACCCCTCCTTGGTCGCGCTGATGGAAGAGGCTTTTTCCAAGTACGCCGACCAAGTGGCTTACAGCTTCATGGGCGCGGACATCAGCTTTGCCCAAACCGACCGGCAAAGCCTGAGTGTTGCGGCCTATTTGCAGGGCCTGGGCCTGAGCAAGGGGGACCGGGTTGCCATCATGATGCCCAACGTGCCGCAGTACCCGGTGGCGGTAGCGGCCATATTGCGGGCCGGCTATGTGGTGGTCAACGTCAACCCGCTCTACACCCCGCGCGAACTCGAGCACCAGCTCAAAGACGCTGGTGCCAAAGCCATCTTCATCCTAGAAAACTTTGCCAGCACCCTGCAAAAGTGCCTGGCCAATACGCCAGTCAAGCACATTGTGGTGTGCGCCATGGGCGACCAACTGGGTCTGTTCAAGGGCGCACTGGTGAATTACGTGGTGCGTTCGCGCAAGAAGTTGGTGCCGGCCTACGAACTGACGCAGGCAGTGCGCTTTAACGCTGCCGTGGCGAAAGGCAGCAAGTCACCTTTTGCCAAGCCCGACCTGCACGCCAATGACGTGGCAGTGCTGCAGTACACCGGTGGCACCACCGGCGTGTCCAAAGGCGCGGTGCTGCTGCACCGCAACCTAATTGCCAACGTGCTGCAGTCCGAGGCCTGGAACCAGCCCGTCATGCACGACTTGCCCGCCGACCACCAGCCCACCAGCGTGTGCGCCTTGCCGCTCTACCATATCTTTGCCTTCACCATTGGCATGATGCTGAGCATGCGCATGGGCGGCAAGCTGCTTCTGATCCCCAATCCGCGCGACATTCCGGCGGTGCTTAAAGAGTTGCAAAAGCACACCATCCACAGTTTTCCGGCCGTCAACACTTTGTTCAACGGTCTTGCTAACCACCCGGACTTCAACACCGTGGACTGGAGCCATCTGCGCGTGTCGCTGGGCGGCGGCACGGCGGTGCAAAGCAGCGTGGCCAAGCTCTGGTTCGAGAAAACTGGCTGCCCCATTTGCGAGGGCTATGGCCTGAGCGAAACCTCACCCTCGGCCAGCTGCAACCTGGTCACCGGCAAGGAATTCACGGGCACGATTGGTGTGCCCATTCCCGGCACCTTGATGAAGCTGCTCGACGACGACGGCAATCTGTGCGCGCCGGGCGAGCGCGGCGAAATCGCCATCAAAGGCCCGCAGGTCATGGCCGGCTACTGGCAGCGCCCGGACGAAACCGCCAAGGTGATGACGGCTGACGGCTACTTCAAATCGGGCGACATCGGCACCGTGGACGAGCGCGGCTATTTCAAAATCGTGGACCGCAAAAAAGACATGATTTTGGTCAGCGGCTTTAACGTGTTTCCCACTGAGCTTGAGGACGTGGTGGCCCAACTGGCTGGTGTGATGGAATGCGCCTGCATCGGCATGCCCGACGAGAAGACCGGCGAAGCCGTGAAACTGGTGATCGTCAAAAAAGACCCGAACCTGACCGAAGCCGCCGTGCGCGCCCACTGCCGCGACAACCTGACCGGCTACAAGCAGCCCAAAGTGGTGGAGTTTCGCGCCGACCTGCCCAAGACGCCGGTGGGCAAGATTTTGCGGCGCGAACTGCGCACGGTTTAAGGCAGGCGGCTCTTAAGGCGCAGGCCTGCAGGCCGCGCTATTTCAGCCAGCCGCGTTTGCCAAAGTACCACATGGGCACCAGCGCGCTGCAAATCATCAGCGCCACCGTGTAGGGGTAGCTCCAGGTGCCCAGAAATTCGAGCTCGGGAAACTTCAGGTTCATACCGTAGACGCTGGCAATCAGCGTGGGCGGCAGCAGCGCCACGCTGGCCACCGAGAAGATTTTGATGACTTTGTTTTGGTTGATGTTAATAAAACCGACGGTGGCGTCCATCAAGAAGTTGATCTTGTCAAACAGAAAAGCGGTGTGCGAATCGAGCGAATCAATGTCGCGCAAAATCTGGCGCGCTTCTTCAAACTGCTCGGCGTTGAGCATCTTGGATCGCATCATGAAGCTCACCGCCCGGCGGGTGTCCATCACATTGCGCCGGATGCGCCCGCTCAAATCCTCATGGCGGGCTATGGCGCCCAGGGCTTCGCCGGCAATCGCGTCGGTCACGTCGCCTGAGAGCACTTTTTTGCTCACTTTTTCTAGCTCATCGTAAATGCCTTCGAGCGTATCGGCCGAATATTCGGCGTCGGCGTCAAACAGCTTGAGCAGCACTTCTTTGGCGTCTTCAATCAAGCCGGGCGCGCGGCGCGCCCGCATGCGCAGGAGCCTAAACACCGGCACGTCTTCGTCGTGGATAGAAAACAACACGCCCTTGCTTTTGAGACTGTCGTTGACCAGGTTCAGAATAAAAGCGGCGCGCACCGTGCGCGGCTCGTCCTCGTCGGCGATTAAGAAGTCGCTGCGGATATGCAGTTCGCCGTTGTCTTCGGTGTAGAAACGGGCCGACTCCTCGATGTCCTCGTCCATCGCGTCTTCGGGGATGGACAAGCCGTAGTACTGCTTGATCCAGCGTTTCTCTTCAACGGTGGGGGATTCCAGATCGACCCAGATGGGTTGGAACTTGGAGAGCTCTTCCAGGGACTCGATTTCTTCCTGGAACAGGCGGCCATTGGCCAAGGTAAAAATATTGAGCATGGGCGCGGATGGCGGAGGTTCGGGGGCCCATCGTTCGATGGGGCGAAGGTGCTGCTGCAGCTTTCGAACGTCGGGCCAGGAACACCGCAACCATCCGAAAGCTACCTACTGGGGTAGTTGTCCAAGAAATACGCTCCAAAGTGGGGAAGTTCAAATTATCGCACCCGCGTGTGACCCAACGCTGCTTTTGGGCCGGGTGGTTTGGCGCTTGCTGCACTGCGTCATGAAAAAGCCTTTGCGTTTGCCGAAAAAGCGGCGCATAGTGGAGCCGAGGGTCTGTAAACCCTCTGGTTTTTCGTGGAAGTGGACCGGCGGCCTGCGGGTCACCGGGTTTTTTATCCTGAGAGCAACTGGAGCCCATCTATGAATCTGACAATCAGCGGTCACCATCTGGAAGTTACCCCCGCCCTGCGCAATTACGTTACCGAGAAGCTCGACCGCATCACGCGACACTTTGACCAGGTCGTCGACGTCAAGGTACTGCTCAGTATTGAAAACCAGAAGGAAAAGGAAGGCCGCCAGCGCGCCGAATGCAATATCCATGTCAAAGGCGGCGATTTGTTTGCCGAAAGCGCGCATTCCGACCTCTACGCCGCTGTAGACGATCTGGTCGACAAACTCGACCGCCAGGTGGTGCGCCACAAAGACCGCATCAAGGACCACCACCATGAGGCGCCCAAGCGCCTGATGTAATCACTGTCCCGCCTGAGCTAAAGCCAAACCCGCCGCACAAACGGCGGGTTTTTTTATGTGCATAATCCGCACACCTTATGAACCGCCTCGCCTCATTACTGCCCCAGCCGCAAGTGCTTGCCCAGGTGGACGTCACCAGCAAAAAGCGTGCTTTTGAAGAAGCTGGCCTGCTGTTTGAGAGCCTGCATGGCCTGAGCCGCGCGCTGGTCACCGACAGTTTATTTTCGCGTGAACGGCTGGGCTCGACCGGGCTGGGCCATGGTGTGGCCATTCCGCATGGTCGCATCAAGGGCCTGAAGGCGCCTATGGCCGCAGCCTTTCAGCTGCTCAAGCCCATTGGCTTTGACGCGCCGGACGACCAAGCCGTCAGCTTGCTCATATTTTTGCTGGTGCCCGAGGCGGCCACCCAAAAACACCTTGAAATTTTGTCGGAAATCGCCGAGCTGCTGAGCGACGCCAGCATGCGTCAGCGCCTGGCCACCACCACGGACGCAGTCGAGCTGCACGGCCTGCTCACCGGCTGGCGCTCCACACAACTGCATTGAGTTTGGCCCCCCGGCCCTTTTAAAAGGCGCTTTGCCCCGTGAAACCCAACGCCATTAGCGCCGACGTCTTGTTCGAGGCCTTCCGCTCCTATCTGCGTTGGGAGTGGGTCGCCGGCCTTGGGGCCTCGGAGCGCCGTTTTGACGAGGTGGCGGTGCGCGCCGCCCGCTCGGGCGCCGATTTGGTGGGCTACCTCAATTACATCCATCCCTACCGGGTGCAAATTTTGGGCGAGCGAGAAATCGCCTACCTGACCAATTCCACGCCCGAAGACTGCGTCCGGCGCACTTCGCGCATCGTGACGCTGGAGCCGCCGGTGATTGTGCTGGCCGACGGCCAGCAGGCGCCCGAAGCCCTGATTTCCATGTGCGAGCGCGCGCAAATCCCGATGTTTGCGGCCCAAGGTTCGTCGGCCTTTGTGATTGACGTGCTGCGCGCCTATTTGTCCAAGCACTTTGCCGACCGCGTGTCCATGCACGGCGTGTTCATGGACATTTTGGGCCTAGGCGTGCTCATTACCGGGGAGTCCGGCCTGGGCAAGAGCGAGCTGGGGCTGGAGCTGATCTCGCGCGGCAACGGCCTGGTGGCCGACGACGCGGTGGACTTGTACCGCATCAACCAGACCACGATTGAGGGGCGTTGCCCCGACCTGCTGCAAAACCTGCTGGAAGTGCGCGGCATTGGCCTGCTCGATATCCGCGCCATCTTTGGTGAAACTGCGGTGCGCCGAAAGATGCGGCTCAAGCTCATCGTGCACCTGGTGCGCCGCGAGACGCTAGAGCGCGACTACGAGCGCATGCCTTTTGAGCCACTCACGCAAGACGTGGCCGGCATTCCGGTGCGCAAGGTGGTGATCCAGGTGGTGGCCGGGCGCAATATTGCGGTGCTGGTAGAGGCCGCCGTGCGCAACACAATTTTGCAGCTGCGCGGCATTGACACCTACCAAGACTTTGTAGACCGCCAGCGCCGGGCGATGGAGCAGGCTGGCTAAACCCGCCCGGCCTCAAGCGTAGCGCTTGCTGCGCAGGTTTTGCCGCATCTCGCTCAAGAGCGGCCCTAAGGTGGCGCTGCCAATGCGCAAGGCCACTGCGGTGGCCAAAATATCCAAAATCATCAGGTGCATGAGGCGGGAAACCATGGGGCTGTATTTGTCAAAGCCCTCAGGGTGGTCGGCGCTCAGGTGAATATGGCCGGCGCTGGCCAGGGGCGAGCCGCTGGCGGTAATGACGATGGTGGTAGCACCATTCTTGCGCGCTATGTCGCAGGCGTCCATCAGGTCACGGGTGCGCCCCGAGTTGCTGATCACCACCACGCAGTCGCCCGGGCGCAGCACCGTGGCGCTCATCACCTGCATGTGGCCGTCGCTGTAGGCGGTGGTGTTGACGCCCAGGCGGAAAAATTTGTGCTGCCCGTCTTGCGCCACGATGCCTGAGTTGCCCACGCCAAAAAACTGGATTTGTCGCCCGGCCTTGTAGGCCTCTACCAGCGCCACCACTGCGCGTTCCATGGCCATGGTGCTGGCTTCGTTTCGGTATTTCAGCAAGGCCGCCACCGTGTTGTCGATGACCTTGACCATCACATCGCCAATTTTGTCGTCCACATCCACGCTGCGGTGAATAAAGGGCACGCCCTCGTTCACCGTGCCCGCGAGCTTGAGCTTGAAGTCCGCCAGGCCGTCGTAGCCCACGCTGCGGCAAAAGCGCACTACCGTGGGCTTGCTCACGTGCGAGCGGTCGGCCAGCTCGCTGACCGGCAGCTTGGCAAAGGCGCGCGGATCGGCCAAACACAGGCGGCCCACGCGTTGTTCGGCAGGTGCCAGAGACGGCAGGGCAGCTTTGATTCGGTCGAGCATGGTGGCCTTTTAAGTGGGGTGGTGGGGGCTTTAAGACTCTTCGTCCCAGCAAAAGCCATCGCGCGCAATCATGGCGCTTGAGGCGCTGGGCCCCCAGGTGCCTGCGGCGTACAGACGTGGCCCTTGCGCGTCAGCCGCCCAGTGCCCGATGAGCGGCTCGACCCAGCGCCAGGCCTCTTCTTGCTCGTCGCTGCGCACAAACAGGTTCAGGCGGCCGTCGATCACGTCGAGCAGCAGACGCTCGTAGGCGCCCACGCGCTCTGAACCAAAGCGCTTGTCAAAGTCCAGGTCCAGCTGCACCGGCACCAGGGTCTGGGCGGCGCTGGAGCGGGTCTTGCGGTTGTTTTGGCCTTGGGCAAACAGGTGCAGCTCCAGCCCGTCTTTGGGCTGCAGGTTGATCACCAGCTGGTTGCCAGTCTGGCTGCTGGACTGGAAGATGGCGTGCGGTGTGGGGCGAAAGTTCACCACAATGCGCGCGTCGCGGCCGGCCAAGCGCTTGCCGGTGCGGATATAGAAAGGCACGCCAGCCCAGCGCCAGTTGGCGATTTCGGTGCGCAGGGCGACAAAGGTCTCGGTGTTGCTGTGCGGGTTGACGCCCGTCTCGTCCCGGTACGCGGGCACGGGCTGACCGCTGCTGTTGCCGCTGGCGTACTGGCCGCGCACCACGTCGCTGACCAGGGTCTCGGTGGTCCAGGCTTTGAGCGAGCGCAGCACCTTGAGCTTTTCGTCGCGGATGGCGTCGGCGTGGGCGTTGATGGGCGGCTCCATGCCAATGGCGCACAGCCATTGCAGCGCGTGGTTTTGCACCATGTCGCGCAGTGCGCCGGTGGTCTCGTAAAAGCCGCCCCGGCTTTCAACGCCCAGGTCCTCGGCAATCGTGATCTGGATATTGGCAATATGCTCGCGCCGCCACAGGGGCTCGAACAAGGCGTTGCCAAAGCGCAGTGCAAACAGGTTTTGCACGGCTGGTTTGCCCAGGTAATGGTCGATGCGAAAAACCTGCTTTTCTTCAAAGAAGCGGCGCACCGTGTGGTTGATGGCACGGTTGGACGCCAGGTCGTGGCCCAGCGGCTTTTCCAGCACCACGCGGGTGTGCGGCGTGTTCAGGCCGGCGGCAGCGAGTTGCTCGCACACGGTGGTAAACAGCGAGGGGGCGGTAGCCACATACATCACCACGGTGTCGGCTTTGCGTTCTTGCAGGCTGGCTGCCAGGGTGGCGTAGTCGTCGGGTTTGGACAAGTCCATGCGGACAAATTCCAGCAGGGCTGCAAAGCGCTCAAACTCTTCGCCGCTGGGGCGTTTGGCCAAATCCACCTTGTCAAAGCGTGACTGGATCAGCGCGCGGTACTGTTCGTGCGAGAGGCCGTCGCGCCCCACGCCAATGATGCGTCCGCCTTCAGGCAAGGTGCCGTGGCGAAAGGCCTGGAACAGGGCGGGCATGAGTTTGCGCCACACCAAGTCGCCGGTGCCGCCAAACAAAACAAGGTCAAAGCTCATAAGAATCCGTGGGGTGATAGAACGGTTGTTAATTAGTTACATGAAATTCGAGCTGGTAATGTAACTTTGTTTCATTGATAATTCAAGTCCGTTCTTGCTTGCGGGCGTATTCGCCCTTTAACCGGAAAATTTCCTAGGAACCAACTCGACGCGCTCAAACAATTCACGACCGTGGTGGCCGACACGGGCGACTTCAAGCAGCTCGACGCGTTCAAGCCGCAAGACGCCACGACCAACCCCTCGCTTATTTTGAAGGCGGTGCAAAAGCCCGACTACGCCCCGCTCATGGCCGCCACCGTGGCGCAACACCGGGGCCAGGCGCTGGACCTGGTGATAGACCACCTGCTGGTGCGCTTTGGCTGCGAGATTTTGTCCATCATCCCGGGCCGCGTATCGACCGAGGTGGACGCGCGCCTGAGCTTTGATACCGCTGCCACCGTGGCGCGCGGCCAGCGCCTGATTGCCTTGTACCAAGCGCAAGGCATTGTCAAAGAACGCGTGCTGATCAAGGTGGCCGCCACCTGGGAAGGTATTCAGGCCGCCGCCCAGCTCGAGCGCGAAGGCATCCACACCAACCTGACGCTGCTGTTCTCGTTCTGCCAGGCCGTGGCCTGCGGTCAGGCCAAGGTGCAGCTGATTTCGCCCTTTGTGGGCCGCATTTACGACTGGTACAAAAAGACTGCCGGTGCCAATTGGGTTGAGGTCGATAGGGCTGGCGCCAATGACCCGGGCGTCAAATCGGTGGGCCAGATTTACAACTACTACAAAAAGCACGGCATCGCCACCGAGGTGATGGGCGCGAGCTTTCGCAACGTGGGCCAAATCACGGCGCTGGCAGGTTGCGACCTGCTGACCATTAGCCCGGACTTGCTGGCTACGCTTAGCGCCACCGATGCGCCGCTAGGTAGTAGCCTGAGCGCGGGTGCCGCCCAGGCCATGGACATTGCGCAAGTGCATTACACCGAAAGCAGCTTCCGCTTTGCCTTGAACGAAGACGCCATGGCCACCGAAAAGCTGGCCGAAGGCATACGCGCCTTTTGCGTGGACGCCGTCAAGCTCGAACACTTGTTGCTCGCGGCCTGAGCGCAGCCCCAGCCTAGAGAGCCCTGCCCATGACCCGCACCCGATGTGACCGCACGCCCGCCTGGGCGCAATTGGAAGCCGCCTATCAGGCCGATGGCAAAGACTTTGACTTGCGCGACGCCTTTGCCGCCGACCCCCAGCGCTTTGCGCAGTTCAGCCAGGCCGCGCCGCTGGTGTTTGCCGATCTGTCCAAAAACCGGATCGACGCGGCTACGCAAGAACTCTTGTTCCAACTGGCGCGCGAGTCGGGCCTGCTGGCGCACCGCGACGCCATGTTTGCCGGTGAAGTGATCAACACCACCGAGCAGCGCGAGGTTTGGCACACGCTCTTGCGCCCCCCGGCAGACGCCACCACCGCCAGCGCCCACGAAGCGCAGGCGCTGGCCCAGGTGCACGGCACGCTCGACGCCATGCTGGCATTTGCTGAGGCCGTGCGCGCCGACGGCGCCATTGCCGACATCGTCAACATCGGCATTGGCGGCTCGGACCTGGGGCCGCAAATGGCGGTGCTGGCGCTCGACGCCTTTGCCACCACGGGCAAGCGCATGCACTTTGTCAGCAACGTGGATGGGCACGAGCTGGCCGCTACCTTGGCAAAGCTCAAAGCCAGCAGCACCCTGTTTTTGGTGGCCAGCAAGACCTTCACCACCATCGAGACCATGACCAACGCCCAGTCGGCCAAGCGCTGGTTTACCACGCAGGGCGGTGTTGATATTGCGCGCCACTTTGCCGCGCTGACCACCAATGTGGCGGCGGCCAATGACTTTGGCATCACCACCACCTTTGGCTTTTGGGACTGGGTGGGCGGGCGCTATTCGCTGTGGTCGGCCATTGGGTTGCCGCTGGCCATTGCCATTGGCGCTGACGGCTTTCGCGCGTTTTTGGCCGGGGCCCACGCCATGGACCAGCACTTTCGCAGCGCGCCCTTGGAGGCCAATCTGCCGGTGCGACTGGGCCTGCTTGACGTCTGGTACCGCAACTTTCACGGCTTTACCAGCCGCTCGATTGCGCCCTACCACAGCGCCTTGCGCCGCCTGCCCGCCTATTTGCAGCAACTAGAGATGGAGAGCAACGGCAAGCGCGTAGACGCCAGCGGCGCGGAGCTGCCCTTTGGCACTTCTCCGGTGCCTTGGGGCGAATCGGGCACCAACGGCCAGCATGCCTATTTTCAAATGCTGCACCAGGGAACCGACGTGGTGCCGGTGGAGTTTGTGGCGGTTAAAAAAGCGCGCCACACCCTGGGTGCGCACCACCCGCTGTTGCTGGCCAATGTGCTGGCCCAAGCCCAGGCCCTGATGGTGGGCAAGGCGGACGCTGGCGGCCACAAGCACTTTCCCGGCAACCGCCCCAGCACCTTTTTACTGCTCGACGACCTGACCCCCGCGTCCCTGGGCGCGCTGATTGCCTTGCAAGAACACCGCGTGTTTGTCAGCGGCGCGCTGTGGGGCATCAACAGTTTTGACCAGTGGGGCGTAGAGCTGGGCAAAGTGCTGGCCAAAGACATTGCGCCACGCCTGGACAGCGGCGACACCACGGGGCTTGATGGCTCTACGGCGGGCTTGTTGGGGATGTTGCGGGCTTGAGAGCAAGCCAGTTTTCGGCGAACGCAGGCTTTTTTGGTGCTGGCTTGGAATACTTTATAGTCAGAGGCATGCGATCAAAATTCCACAATTTTCGATATTCTGCAGCCCACCAGCGCTACGCTCCATCCCTATTTACTCCGTGGTTTGTAGCCGCGGCGTTTGTCTTGCTACTTTTGGTGCCCAAAGTGGCACTGGCTAAATGGCAAAAAGTCACCACCAATGAGACGGGGACCATCTATGTAGACGATGCAACGCTGCAAAGCGTTGGTGCAGTCAAAACCTTCGAGAGCTTGATGGATTACAGGTCGCCAAAGCAAGCCCCTGCAGGTGCTAACTTTGTCTCTACCCGCACCTCAATGGAAATGGATTGCCGCAAAAAACAAGTCCACATGCTGAAGTTTTCGATGTACAGCGGCCCCATGCTTACAGGTACCTTGGTGGATACCCAGGGAGTGATACGTTCATGGCAGGACGTGCCCGCTAACACCCCCTTAGAAAATATTTTTAGATACGTTTGCAAGTAAATCACGTGTGATGGCGCAGCGCGCTCGTCTCGCCATACGCCATTCGCCCAAACTAGGCTGCCATGATTACGCAGCCCGCACCAAATGAGATAAACAAGAAGGGGAATGCCCGCTCGGGCGAACAGGCCGCCAATAATAAAGTTGGCCAGCTCAAAGCCCTCAATGTCAAAACCGCCCTCTTTTGCACCGTTCATCCAGGGCGCCATAAAGGGAATCAAAAGCGATGCAAAAAGCGGAATAAAAATGGTGGCAAACGTGCCCACCGTGTCACGCCTGCTTCATGGCCGTTCCGTTCTTGCGCAACAGGTCTTCATTGTCGAATAAGGCCAACTCGAAACCATAGGCCTTCTTCATATCGTCCAGCACAGCCCCCACGTTCAAACCCACATCCACCACGCCGATGTGGACGCCTTGCCCGCGATGCTTACTTGGGGCATGGCAGCCACCGTTTCGGCAGTTGACAAGGCTTTGGCCTCGGCGGCCTGAAACTTCGACTGGGCAATCTCGCCCATCAAAGAAAACTGCGTTTTCTCAAAAGCATCCACCATCCGGTGCGAAATTGCATAACTGAGCAAGGACACCGCAGAGATCACCACAAAGATTGCACTGCAAATGATTGCAGGTGCGCTGGATCTAAACCTCATCAAAAAGCTCCATTTTTGCCTTGCTAAGCCGTGGCATTCGAAGGCGGTAAATTAGTCAACAAAAACATATAAATATTTTATAAGTTACTATTAACGAATTATTTATGGGATCTGAAGTTATGACCAATATCCATTCGTCGGGAGGCGGTATTGTTTCAACTGACAGATCCGGCGCCCACCAGTTCGAACTCTCGCCTTCTTTGGTTCTGGCCACGGCCTTGCTTCACATGATGGTTGGCAATGGTGAGGTGGAAGAGTCTGAAGTGGACCAATGGAAATCGGTGATCGGTGCCAATGCAGACTTGGCGCAATCCGCCGTGGAGTGTGTAACAACTATTCCGCGGGAGCAGTTTTTTCTTGACGCATCCAAAGTGTTACGCATGGCGGACAAATTGTGCATATTGACCAATATGTGCGACGCAATGCTTTCGGATGGGCAAAGTGCTTATGCTGAATTTGAGTTATTGGTCGATTGCACCGAAAAGTTTGGTGTCAGTGATTCGCAGTTCCTCCCCTTTTTTGAGGCAATTGTCATCAAGAACGATAAATCGGTTCTGGGTGAATTTGACGGCGAAGCGCTTGTCACTTTAAAACTAACGCCCCATCTGGCATGGGCGGCTGCAATGATTTATCTGCTGGCCTCTGACGGATCCATGGGCCCGCAGGAAATTGGTCGATTACAGGCCATGATGGGCGAGTTTGATGGATTACCAAAAGCAGGGGTGAAATACGCGCTCAAGTTCAAATCGGAGCCATTTTTTATACTCGCCTCTGAGTTTTTGAGCCACGAGCAAAAGACCTTTATCTTGATGAACGCATGCGACTTGTTGCTTTCCGACGGCGTGGAAGATGCAGCAGAGAAGGCAGTCTTCGATAGGATGCGCAACGCATTTGGCTACACCGAGGCGCAGTTTGATGCGTTCCGGGTAGCGCTTGCCGCCAAAAATGTGAAGACATTTGATACGAATTCATTTGTCAGGACGCCGAACCGCGGCGACACCGCTGCTGCCGACGCGGGAGTTATGTCGGGTCCTTCCATCAGTCCCAAGAGCGCTTTCTTGGCACTGGCAAAGTGGGTAAGCGTAGCAATGACCGCGAAGGGGTCTGAGGTCGTAAAGATACCCCCGAACTTCATATCTGCGAAAAAGCTCCACCGACTGGCAATCAATGCAGGCCCAAGCGTGCCTCAATCTGCGGCTGACTTTGCGCCACCATCAATTGAAAACGAAGCGCTTGAACCCGAAGGCAATTTGGCGGCTGGACCGGCCCACGTTTCGCCTAATCCTTTGCGATCATCGGGCCTCCCACCAGGAGAAAGTGGCCAGGCTATGGCGCGCCGGGGTGGCAAATCGGTTGACCGATACAGGCGAGCGCAAGTTCAAGCGAAAATCCGCGAGTCGCTAGGTTCGGTTCCTCGGTTCGAGAGGTTTCGACATCCCGCGCTCACGGCGCTCCCGCACGTAAAGCCTTTGCCAGTGTTGGCGATTGCGTCGTTGACCTTTGTGATCGCAGGTTTGATTTGTTCGAGCCTTCTGTATTTGTTGCTTGAGGCACTGCGGCCAGGGTCTTAGATGATTCAAATGCGTGCTCTGCGGAAATCAATTTTGGGTTAGCCCTGCCCGCGTCGCAAACTCCGCCCTGAGCGCCCGCAGCTTTTCCCGTGGGTCTTCTTTGGCGGTGGTTTTGTGCAGCGCCATCTCCGCAATCAAGCGGCTCGGTAGGGCGGCCACCAGTTCGCGGCCTTTTTTGCGGCGTTTGGTCCTTGGCGGTGGGCAAGACGCCACGACCAATCCCTCGCTTATGTTGAAAGAGGTGCAAAAGCCCGACTACACGCCGCGCCTGGGCAGCGGCGACACCATGGGGCTTGATGGCTCTACGGCGGGTTTGTTGGGGATGTTACGGGCTTAGCGCTCGTTCATCGCCCCACCAAAAGCTTGGTAAACCGGCTTGGCCAGGTACTTCAGCACCGAGCGGTGCCCGGTACGAACGACACTAGGCCATCGGCTGCAATCTGGCGACGTGCTTCAGCTTTTGGAGGTTTGATTTCACATACCGCCGACAGTGACGCCGTCCGCCACCCCGCCTTCATGATCCAAGCTCCGACGAGGTCGTATTCAGTACCTGCTTAGGAAACTCTGAACAAGATTGGCCCTTGGCCCCAGAAGAGCATGCGCAAGCAGCCATGCATTCAGTAGCGACAGCGGCAGTCAAAAACCCAATGGAATACTCAGCCATTGGTCTTCCGATCACGCCAATAGCCCGCCTTGCGCGAGTCAGGCGCTACTGCTAGAACGACAATTTTGTCCCCCTGAATGCGGTACACCACAGAGAACGGGAACTTCCTGGGGAAGACCCGTAGGGTGGCATGTTTTTACGGCGCACCCATCTCGGGGAACTCGGAGGCAATGCGGGTTGCTGCTTCTACCTCACGGGCAAATCGCGCGCTGAGACCGCTGGATTTGGACTCGTAATACACCGCCTCGGCAGTAAGTTCTTCCAATGCCTCGCTATGAAAACGTAGGGGTTTGCTCACTGGATCGCACGTCGAACCTGTGCAAACGCATCTTCGGCAGACACCAGCACCGCCACACGACGGTCCACCTCGTTGATGCGGCGCAGCAGCTCTGCATCCCAAGCATCGTCAATGGCGCTGTCGGGGCTCAAGTGAATCGAATCTAGCAGCAACTCAGCCAGGCGCGCCCGGTCTTGTACACCCAGTGTCTGGGCCTGTTGCGACAACTCAAGAACTAGATCAGAAATAAGTTTCTCCTGTCCGTAGAATTTTAGACACCGTGGTCGCGTTACAGCAACTCCCGGATAGAAGCCAGCACTTCCGCTGCCTCCAAATCCAGCGCGGTAATCTCGTCCATGATGTCTTGGGGACTGCGGTGGGCCACCACCTCGCCCCCAGTCGGGTTCTTGACCGACAGGTCAAACGTGCTGGCGTTCACCGCCGCCACGTTCAGCGACCAGCTCTGCGCCGTGTCAGCAAAGGTCTTTTGCGCTGTTATGAACGGCACCAAGTCAGAATCGTTGAGCGGGTTGGTTTTGCCCATGTTGCGGCCCACATCAAGCTGATAAAACCAGACCTTGCGCGTGGGGGCGCCTTTTTCAAAGAACAGCACCACAGTTTTGACGCCCGCACGCTGAAAGGTGCCGCCGGGGCAGTCCAGCACGGTGTGCAGGTTGCAGCTTTCTAGCAGCAGCTTACGCAAGCTCACGCTGGCGTTGTCGGTATTGCTCAAAAACGTGTTCTTGATGACGATAGCTGCGCGGCCACCGGCCTTGAGCGACTTGATGAAGTGCTGCAA
>CAMDHS010000015.1 GCA_945898115.1 Comamonas sp. lk | reverse complement strand
TGGCCTACCTGAAAGCTAAACGACGTGGTTGCGCCAGAGATCATGGCCGTACCGTTCCATGTGGTCTGAGAAGCAACGCTGCTGATTTGTGAAGTCAAAGCGGAGAATTCTGTATTCAAGTAGCTGCGTTGGGTCAAAGAGTAGGTGCCGTTGCCTGATTGAACCGCGAGTTCACGCATGCGCTGCAGCATATTGGACTGTTCTACCATGGCGCCCTCAGCCGTTTGCATCATGTTGATGCCGTCGTTTGCGTTGCGCACTGCCTGATTCAAGCCGCGAATTTGAGCAGTCATGTTTTGGCCAATAGCCAAACCGGCGGCGTCATCTTTTGCCGAGTTTACTCGGCTGCCGGTGGATAACTGCTCCATGGCGCTGCTCATGGCACGAGCGTTAACTTTCATAGAGTTTTGAGAGTAAAGAGCGCTGACGTTGGTGTTGATAACTGGCATAACAATTCTCCTGAGAGTGAAGAGTAAAAAAACCTAAATTGATAAGCAGACAAAGAACTTGATTTACGTCTCTTTACCTACCGCTACAGAAACTTGTCTCTGTTAAATAATGAATCGGATGCTGTGGATATTTCTTTAGCACCTTTTCGTTAATTACACGACTTTATTAAACAAAATTCCCTTGAGTTCGTCGATCTTGTGCGCCATGTGGAGCACGTCTTCGGTGGGGATCTGGCGGATTACCTCACCCGTATGAATATTGCGCACACTGATCACTGGCGATTTGATCGACTGATCAAACGAAAACCCCAAGCCCTGCTTGGTGGTAGCCATTTGTTCATTGAGCATGCTTACTGCTGCATGCAAATTTTGGCGTGCCTGGGCCGGATCAAATTGAATCTCCACAGGCTTAATGTCCATCACCTTGGGTGCGGCATTTGCCTTAGGCTCTATTGATTTTCCAAGCGACGCGATTGCAGCCGAAGGGCTGCTCGCCACTTTACTGATTTCGGATGTCATCGTTTACCGTCCTTTCAAAGATGCAATTCGTTCGCATGGTGCTTGGATCCGCAGGGGGCGGAACCTTTACGAAGGTGCAGTGTCTGAAGAATCGGCACCGAAGTGGGAAACTTGAGGGAGGGGAGCGATTTTTTGAACTGGTGGTCGCTGCAGCGGCGGACACCTAGAGCGCAACCGTGGCGGCAGGAATTACTGGTTGGTGTACATGGCCATCAGGCCAGCAAAGGTGCTGGTCAGGCCGGTTTGGGTGCTGCGTGTTTGTCCCACGATGCTGTCCATGGACGCAAATTGTTTGGTGTAACGGGCCAGCAGCATGGTCATGCGGTCTTCCAGCGCCGTCAGGTCGTCTTGGTATTTGCTGATCCGCGTGGTCGCATTGGCACTTTCCGTTGCAACGGTGCCTGTAGTGCTGAGCATGGTGGTCAGGCTCTTGCTAGCGTCGCCGGCCAGTCCGGAGTCCGCACTGTCATAAGAGGCTTGATTTTCTTGGTTGCCCGAGAGCAGGGTGACTGTGTTGGTGAAGTCAAAGTTGAGCGCAAGATCCAGCGTTACCGAATTGGTGGTGAGTCGGCCCTTGCTGTTGATCTCGATCCCGATATCGCGCAGTGCGCTCAGCGTACCTGATGTGCTGGCGGTCGATGAGTCCTCAGTGACCATGGTGCGCAGCGCGGTTCGTATGGAGTTGATGCTGGAGCTTCCCACCATGGTGCCGCCATAAGTGGCCAAAGTGGATTTTGAGTTTGTGAGCTCGTCAAACAAGTCCATCGCATCGTTGTATGCGGTGACCAGCGCCGTTATTTTCGTTTTTGCCGCCGATGTGTCATTGGTCAATGACACCGTCGCTGCCGTGCTGTTGGTACTCAACAGATTGAGGGTCACGCCGGATATCGCATCGGTTAGCGTGTTGCTGCTGCTGGTAACGGCGATGCCGTCCACCGTCAGCGACGCATTGCTGGCTGTTTGTAGGGTGGTGGCAAAGTTCAGCGCGCTGACGCTGCTGCTGATGCTAAAAGCGTTGTATTTGCCCGAAGCGCCGTTGACAACCACCTTGTAGGGTGCGCTGGCGTCGCCGGTGTTGACCAACTGCGCACGGATCCCGGTGCCCGACTTGTTGACCGCCGCCACGACCCCAGCTGGGGTGTCGCTGCCTGCATCGATGCTGATGGTAGATGTGCTTGCCGATTGGATCGTGGTGCCGAAATCGATAGCAGAGGCGCTGCTAGTGATCGTAAATGCAGAGGCCGAACCTGCTGCTCCAGTGACAACCACTTTGTAAGGGGCGGTGGCGTCGCCGGTGTTGACCAGTGCGGCGGTGACGCCCAGGCCTGCATTGTTGATGGCGTCCACGATGCCTGCGGGTGTATCGGCGCCGGCAGCTATCGAAACCGTGTTGGCACCAGGAAATGCGGTGCCACCCATGGTGAGCGTCATTGCGGCACCCCCATTAATGGCGGTGCTGGACGCGGCAAAGCCGGTGGCGCCAGTGCTACTCTGTGCAATATCCACCGACAGCGACATGGCGCTTCCACTATTGATGGCGGTAGTTGATGAGGCAAAACCCACGGTTCCCGTGTTGCGCTGCGCGGAGGCCAGGCTGCTCACGATGACCGAGTGGCTGCCGGTGTCGGCGCCAGAGGTGGGCGTAGCAGTAAAGGCGCTGGTGTTGGAGTTGGTGGCGTTGATACTTTTGAAGTCGCTCTTGTCCTTGAGGTCGTCAAACGCTGTCTTCAGGCTGTTGAGTGCGAACTTGACGGCAGAAAATCCCGAAACCAAAGACTCGTTCTTGGTGATGTTCTTGTTGATCGCCGTCTCGCGCGGTGCTTTCTCTGCCGCAACCAAGCTATTGGCCAAAGATTTGGTGTCAATGCCCGAGCCTGCCCCCATGGCGCTGACGACATTGGCGGCTGCAGTCGAGGAGGTAGCGCTGGTGGTGGTGGTCATGGGCGTTGCGCAGAGTACATCTTGGGTATCGGCTGCTCGTGGGGAAACTTAAATGGTCTTACCTAAGGTAGGCAAACAAGGACATCTGCGATATCTTTGCAAAGCTACTCTGCGCCGCTTCTAGCGACAGCATTTGCTTTTGCATCTGGGTGATGGCTTTGGCCATGTCAAGGTCTTCAAAACTTGACAGCGCGACGGTCAGCGTCAGCTGCGTGTCATCTAGCGTGGCGGCTTGCTGCTCCACGACCTTCATGTCCGTGCCCGAGTTGGCCTGGGCTAAAACCATGCCTTGGTGCAAGGCATCGACTTCGGTCAGGCCGCGCTGCATGACGGTGGAGTCGGCCGCCTTGACGCCGGCGATCAGGTCGTCAAGCGCCTGAAAAAAGCCAGTTCCCGTGGACACGCCATCGCTGTCGGTGCGCACCACGCTGACAAATGCCTGGGTGCCAGGGCGGTTGATGGCCACTGTGCGGTGCTCGCCCACGGCCACGCTGATTTCTGTTTGGTCGCCGCCATAGCTTACCGTGCCGGCCGCATTTTCCTGAAAAGCCACAGTGCGCACTTTGGTGCCAGAGAACACGTAGTTGCCAGTGGCGTCGGTCGAGTTGCCCAGGCTAAGCAGTTGGTCGCGCAGGCCCTTCATTTCGGTGGCGATCACGGTGCGGCCGATATCACCATTGGTTCCGTTGTTTACCTGGATGGCCAGTTCCTTGATCCGGATCAGGATATCGCTAGCGCTTGAGAGCGAGGTTGCCTCATTGTTCAAGCGGGCCTGTACCGAGTCCAGGGTTTTGGAATAGCTCTCCTGCTTTCCGATGAGCGATTTCAGGCGGGTAATCACGGCTGCTTGGTCTGGCGCGTCGCTCGGCGTTAAAACCTGTTTTTGGGTGGAAACCTGGGCTTGCGACTTGGCCAGGTCGTTTTGCAGAGCGCTCATTTGGGCGCTGGCGCGGTCAAACAACAAGCCGGTGGATATTTGCATGGCAGAGTCTCAGTGGGGGCTAGCGGATTTGCAGCACGCTGTCGAAAAGCTGGCTGGCAACTTGCAGGGTTTTAGCCGCAGCTTGGTAGGCTTGCTGGTAGCGGATCAGGTCGCCGGCTTCTTTGTCCAGGCTGACGCCCGACACCGCGTCTCGTGACTTGACCGCCTGGTCGTGCACCACCGTCAGGGCGGTTTGCGAGATGCTGGCTTGGCGGGCAATATTGCCCATTTCATTGACGTGGTCGATATAGGCGTTGGACAAGGTTTTCTTGCCCACCACGGGCTTGGTCTCCAGCGCGTTCATGGCCAGCATGTTTTCGTTACTTCCAATGCCGTCGGCGTTGCCGTCCAGAGCAAATTGGTCGCCGGATTTGGGCACGGCAGTAAACGAGAGTTGCAAGCCTTGAAAGCTGATGCCAGGGGTGAGCTGATCCGGGTCTAGCGTTCGTTCGGCCAACACGGTGTTGGTTGCTGCATCGGTGATCTGGTAAAGCGTGTCCGACAGAAATTTCACTGTCATGGGTTGGGCGCGCAGTGCCTGCGCCGGGTCTACCGCTTTACCTGCGTAGCTGGCCGAGACCGATGCAATGCCTGCGCCGGTGACAAACACCAATAAGTCGTCCTTGACCGCGCCCGAGATATGCGCGCCGGTGCGAAAGCCCAGTTGCGCCAAATCCGCCGGTGTGCCCGCGCTGCCAAAGCCCAGCTGAATGGGCTTGGTGATGGACAGGCCGTCGTCATCCAGCAATGGCTGCGTCAGGCTGACCTGGCCGCGGTACGTCTTGGAAGTAATCCCCAGCGCATTAACGGCGCTGGACTCCGAAGCCGTCGTGGCCGCAATGGTGATGTCTTTGCCCTCGTAGCCCGCCGCGTTGGTGATGATGAGCTCACCTTGGGCGTTGATGTTGGCGGTAAATGTGCCGGAATAGGTCTTTTGCGCGGCATTGATGGCAGTTGCCAGGCCCAGTTGCGTTGTGGCGTACTGTGCGTCGTCAATCGTCACGCCGTTGATCACCAGAGGAAAGCCCAGTTTCACGCTGCTGGCATCAGGCCGAATTTCGTTGATAGCGGTGGCGGTCACGCCAGTAAGCGTGCTTTGCGCGTTGATCCACGCAGCAACATCCGTGGCGCCTGCCACCGGGCCGGCGAGCGCGCCCAGCGCCACGCCATTGAGCGTGAGTGCGTTCTCTGCAATACCGCTGGACAAATCTTGCACCGCACCGCCTTGCAGCAGCGCTGGAAAAGCTTTGGTCCCGGTGATCTGGTCATTGCTGTTGTAAATGGGTTGCAACTGCACTTCGGCCTGTGCGCCATAAAAAACGCTCATTTCCTTGTAGCGCAGGTCAACGCCGGTAGCGAAGCTGATGCCCCCGCTGGTGACAGCGCTGAGCGTGGCGCGCGCGGGCGAGGTCTGGTTGCTGCTGACGATCAGCTGTGTGGCGTCGTTGGGGTCGGCGCGCAGGTCTGTAATGCCAGCGGCCAGGGCTTCGGCACCTGCCAGGATGGTGGCCTTGTTCGCCAAAATCAGGGCTGCCGTAGCGGACGCACTGTTGCCTGCGGCCGAGCCGTCAATGGCAACACCTAAAAAGCTCTGGGCATCGGTGGCTGTGCCTGAGATCTTGACCGACTGCTTGGATGCGTTGAGGTACAGGTCGCTGTAACTGGCGCCCTCGGCAAAGCCGTGGTCTGTGGTCAGCAGCACACCCTGGAGGTCCGTGTCGTCGGCCAGCGACTGTCCCAGGAGTTGGCGTCCGTCGCGGGTGATGATCTGCAGTTGCTGGCCGTCTTGCACCGTGTCGAGGTAGATGCTGACGTTTTTCATGCCATTGGGAATGGTCGCCACCGCCGCCACTGGCACGCTTCGGCCCACGTTGATAGTGCGCGCTGCACTTGGGTGGTCGTTGTTGACCAAAGCCTGCGTCAATGATGCGGGACCGGTGGCCACCGCATCTGGGTTGTAGACCAGCGTGGCGTCGGTACCGCTGGTGTTGTTGGCCTGTTCGGTCACGCGAAATTGCGCGGCTGCGGCCACCAGCATTGGGTCATTAAAGGCCACATGCATACCGGATGCCAAGCTGGTGGCGCTTTTGTCAAAGCCAAACAGCGCTTGGCCAGGTTTGCCGTAGCCGTCCACGCCTTGTTGGTGGATGGTGTTGCTCTGGGTGGCAAAGGTTTGCGCCAGATTGTCCAAGGCGCTTTTGGAGCTCGCCAGCACCTGTTCCTGAAAAGCCATCAAACCAGCGAGTGTGCCGCTGGTGATGCCATTGAGCGAGGTGGACTTGCCATAGGGGTCGAGCACCAGAGACGTCTTGCTGTTGGCCGCGGTGCCTTCGCTGCTGCCGATGGGCAGTGCCGTCGTGCCGCTGACCACAATATCTTGCGTGATCGACGGCCCCAGGCTGACGGTGACCTGGCCATTGGCGCTAAAGGCCGTGTTGACGTGGGCAAAGACCGACAGCTGCTTGAGCAGCAGATCGCGCTGGTCCAGCAAGTCTGGGGGTTGGCGCGCCTCGGTCATCTGCTTGGTGAGCTGGCCGTTGACCACGGCGAGCTGCTTGGTCAGCGTGTTCATTTGGTTGACGATGCTGTCGACCGAGTCTTGCGTTTCGTTCTGGATGAGTTCGAGCTGCCCGGACAATTGTTCAAATCGCTGTGCCACACCTTCGGCGTCGCGCACAAAGCTGCTGCGCAGCACCGTGGACGAGGTGTCGGCCGACAGGGCGCGTGCGGAGCTGAAAAATTGGTCGAACGCAGTGTTCAGGCCCATGGTGGGGCCGCCCATCACGTCCACCACGCGGTTGGTGTAATTTACCATGGGCGCCTGGCTGGCCAGATCGCTGGTGGTGTTGCGCAGGTTGGATTCGACAAAGGCGTCGTATTGGCGCTTGACGCTGTCCACAATGACGCCGGTGCCCAGAAAAATACTGCCCGCCTTGGTCACCGGCAGCGCCTGCAAGGTCACGTCCTGGCGGGAATAGCCGTCGGTGGCGACGTTGGCGATGTTGTTACTGACGGTCGACAGCGCGTTTTGGTAGGCCGCTACCGCATTGCCTGCAATGCCTGCGATATCGCTCATGGCGTGTCTCCGTCAGGCATCTGGATGGGTGCCTGGGCTGGCGCAAAGCGCTGGGTAAGCGGAATCGGGCCACCCACGCGTGGCAGGGGCGCAAGCGCTGGTGGCGCTGCGTTCAGGGTCATGGCTTTGGCCGGCTCTGCATTTAAGGACATGCCCTTTTTGTTGCGGGCCTCTAGCATGGCCGCTGTACTGGGCTGGGGCGCAGTGGTGTCTGGCATATGCTTGACCAGCATGTCGGCCAAGCCCAGCGCGTTGCGCTTGGCCATGGAAACCGACACCTCTTTGTCAAACATACCTTCAAACGTGTCTCTGGCGGCAGACTCCACCAAGTCGCTCTTGGGCGTGGCGTCGCGCATGGTCTTCATCATCATCTGCAAAAACATGGCCTCAAACTGCTGCGCGGTTTCGCGGGTGGCAGATTTCGCGTCAGTGCGGGCTTTGCCCTTGAGCGCACCCAGGCCCCCGAAGTCGAGGTAAGAGCCGGTCACGCCCGTGCTGGCAGGGGCGGAGGGCAGGGCGCTGGGATTGGTTTCCATGGCGGTGGGCCTTAAATAACCAGCAGTTCGGCGCGCAGACTGCCCGAGCTCTTGAGTGCCTCGAGGATCGCGATCAGGGAAGAGGGCGTGGCGCCCACCTGGTTGACGGCGTCCACGATCTGGCGCAGATCCACGCCCGGTTGGAACAGGAACATCGGCTTGTTGGGTTCAGAAACCTTGACGTCGGCGTTTTGCACTTCTTTGGTCGTGCCGTTGGACAACATGCCGGGCTGAGAGACTTCGTTGGTCATGGCCACCGAGACGCTGATAGTGCCATGGCTCACAGCTGCGGCGGACACCCGCACGTTGCGGCTGATCACCACAGTGCCGGTGCGGGCGTTGACCACAATGCGCGCTGGCGGCTCGCCGGGCTGCACGTCGATGTTCTCGATCATGCTCATAAAGGCTACGCGCTGGCTGCTGTCCATGGGCGCGCGTACGACGATGGACACGCTGTCCAGGGCGGTAGCCACGTCGCTGCCAAACTTGGCGTTGATAGCCTGAATAATGCTCGAAGCGGTGGTGAAGTCTCCGTCGCGCAGGTTCAGCAGCACGTTGTCTGCCTTGTCAAAAGAGTTGTCCACTGCCTTTTCGACAGTCGCGCCACCCGGAATACGGGCAGCGGTAGTCACACCGGTCGATACCTTGGAGCCCGCGCCACCCGCGTCAATGCCGGTGGCGGTGAGCGCGCCCTGGGCGAGTGCGTAAATTTGCCCGTCCACACCGCGCAGGCTGGTCAGCAGCAAACTGCCGCCGCGCAAGTTGGTGGCCTTGCCGATGGCTGAAACATTGATGTCAATGCGCTGGCCGGGCTTGGACATGCCGGGCAGGTCGGCGGTAATCATCACGGCGGCCACGTTTTTGAGGTCGATCTTGCCGCCGCTGGTGGCAGCTTCATAGTCGCTTAAGGGGTTTTCTTGGTTTACCCCCATGCGGTTGAGCAGGGTTTTCATGCTCTGGGTGGTAAACGACAGGTCCGAGCCATCGCCCGTGCCCTGCAAACCAACCACCAGGCCGTAGCCAATCAGTTGGTTACCACGCATGGCGGCCATGGTGGTGAGGTCTTTAATGCGGTCTGCGTGCGCCATCGAAAACGGCAACACCCAAAGCAAGGCCGCCAGGGGCAGAGAGCGAAGAAGTTTGCGCATGGTGCTTTTGCCTTCGTTTTCTAGAACGGCCAGAGTTTCAACAGGCCACTGGTGCCCCAGCCAGCGCGACTGGCCGCAGCCATATCGCCGGTGCCGCGGTAGGTGATTTGTGCATTGGCCAAGCGGCGCGAGGCCACCGTGTTGTTGGGGGCGATATCGTCTGGGCGCACCACGCCGGCTACCTGAATGATCTCTGCGCCTTCGGTGAGAGCGAGTTGCTTTTCGCCCCGCAGCACCAGGTTGCCATTACTCATGACGTCGATCACGGATACCGCTACCGAGCCCTTGAGGGTGGCGGTCTGGTCGGCCGTGCCGCTGCCTTCGTTCTTGATGGTTCCACCCAGCAGGTTGGCCGCTGGCAGCAAGCCGCCACCCATGGCGGCTGGAACCACATCGTTGCTTGAAGTGCGCTTGACCACCCCGCTTTGGGTGCGACCGGCCTGGGTCGATTCGTCCAAGATCACGGTGATCACGTCGCCAATCTGAAAAGCGCGACCGCGGCCAAAAAAAGCTTCGCTTTGCACGCCGTTGTAAATGGCGCCTGTGGCCATCTGTGGCTGGGTTTGCGCCACCGGGTAAACCGGGCGAAAGCCGTCGGAATGCGCCAGCGGTTCCCGCGGCATGACTGAGCAGGCGCTCAAGGCAAGGGCGGACAGGGCGAGCAAAATATGTTTCATGGTGCGGGCCAATTACATGTTTTGGTTGATGTACTTCAACATGCCGTCGACCGCAGAGATGGCCTTGGAGTTGATCTCGTAGGCGCGCTGGGTTTCGATCATGTTGACCATTTCTTCCACCACGTTGACGTTGGATGCCTCCAGCGTGCCTTGCATCAAGCTACCTGCGCCTGCGGTTCCTGGCGGCACCACCTGGGGTACGCCGCTGGCAGGGGTTTGCAGCATCAGGTTTTGACCGGCAGCTTGCAGGCCTGCAGGGTTCAGAAAGCGGGCCAGAAGCACTTGCCCCAGCACCTGTTGCCCGGCGCCGCCTTGCAACTCTACCGAAACAGTGCCGTCGCGGCCCACGGTCACGCTGGCGGCAGTGGGGGGAATGGTGATTGGGGGTTGCAGGGGTGCGCCGTTGGAGGTGACCAGTTGTCCGGTTGCCGACACCTTGAAGTTGCCGTCACGCGTGTAGGCGGTGGTGCCGTCGGCCTGCAGGATTTGGAAATGTCCGTCACCGGCGATCGCCAAATCCAGCGGATTTTGGCTGTTGATCATATTGCCCTGGACGTTGAGCTTTTCGGTGGCAACCACGCGCACACCAGTGCCCAGCATCAAACCGGTGGGTGCTTGCGTGGTGGCGCCGGTCTGGCCACCGGCCTGGCGCACGTTTTGGTACAACAAATCTTCAAAAACCGCGCGGTCGCGCTTAAAGCCCGTGGTGTTCACGTTGGCCAGGTTGTTGGAAATCACATTCATGCGCGTCTGTTGCGCGTCGAGGCCTGTTTTGGCCACCCACATTGATGCGTCCATTGACTGCTCCAGGGATTGTTAAGTTACAAGGCTATAAGCAAGGCGCGTGCCTAGAAAAACCGTCAACTGGCTTTCATCATGGTTGCACCAGATTCGTCACAAGTCTTGCTTTCTTTAATCAGGTTGACCTGCTGCTCAAAGGAGCGACTCTGGTCCATGAGCTTGACCATGATGGACAGGGCATTGACGTTGCTGCCCTCGAGCGCGCCGGCGGTCAAATTGGGCGCTACTGGGCCCGGGATGATGTCGGCGCCGGGGGCGGAGCCCGATACCGCAAACAGGCCATCTTCACGGCGCTGCAGCGGGGTTTGGCTGGCGTCGCGCAGCAATAGCACGCCGATCTGCAGTGGCGGGGTGTTTGCGGGTTGGGCAGGGTCGCTGCCAAACACGGTGCCGTCGGAACGGATCGTGACCCGCACACCCGGCGGCACTGTCAGCGCGCCACCGTTTTGGCTGCGCACCAAGGTGCCGGCCCCGGTTTCCAGGGCGCCGCTGGCGTTGACGCGCAAATCGCCCCGACGGGTAAACGTCAAGGTCCCGTCCGCTGCGGTGACACCGAGCACGGTACTGCCGCTCATGGATATGTCCAGGTCGTTACCAGTGGCCAACACCGGACCGGCCCTCATGCTGATGAAGTCTTCCGAAAAAGTTTGTGGTTGGTAGCGGCTTTTCAACCCTGAACCTTCTACCGCCACGGTGCGCATGGCGGCCTCAAAGCTGCGCTTGAAGCCAGTGGTGGTGACGTTGGCCAGTTCGTTGACCGACATTTGCCGCCCCAGCGTCTGTTCATTCATCGCCACAGCGGCGTTAAAGGCCATCCGATCCATGGTTTTGGCTCCTTAAGGTGCTAGCAGAGTGGCTTATGAGCGCAGGTTGATGATGGCCGAGGTCATCGTCGAGCTGGTTTCAATCGCTTTGGCGTTGGCCTGGAAGTTACGCTGGGCGGTAATCAAGTCCACCAGCTCTTGCGTCAAGTCCACGTTGGCCCGCTCGGTAGCACCGGCGCGCAGCGTACCAAAGCCAGCCGAACCCGCAGTGCCCAAAATAGGTTTGCCCGATGAGGCCGAAGCCAAGAAGGTGGAGTCACCCATCTGGCGCAAGCCCGCCGGGCTGGAGAAGTTGGTGAGCAAAATCTTGGCCAATGATTTTTGCGTGCCGTTGGAGAACGATGCGCTTACCAGCCCGTCATTGCCAATCGTGACACCCACCAAAGAGCCTTCGGGGGCGCCGTCTTGCGACTGCGAGAGCACCGCAAACGGCGAGGTGTATTGGGTCGAGGCGGCGTAGTCCACGTTAATGGTCAAAGCGCCTTTACCACCTGCGAGGTACACCGTTTCCAACTGCGTGCCTTGCAGCGGCGAGAACAACTTACCCGCCGTGTTGAAAGTCAGCTCACCTTTGTCCAGGTAAATCGGTGACCAGGCGGGCAGGCCGGTAAAGCCGTCACCATTGGTCGTTTCGTTGCCATCCTTGTCAATGAACTTGGGTTGTAGCGCTCCGCTGACCACGTCTTTGTGTTGCGAGGGTTTGATCCAGCTCGATGTGGTGCCGCGACCGGCTTCAACCTGGTCCAAGCCCCAGTTGCTGCTGCCCGAGATCTTGATGAACGAGTCCGAGCCCGTGGTGCCGGTGGTGAACTTGAAGTTATTGTTCGTGTAGTCGTAGCTCACCTTCACGCCGTTGACGGTGGTGGCCGAGTCTTCGCCTTGGCCCTTGGTGGCTAGCGAGTTGATGCCTTTTTGCAGCTCGCGCATAAAGGATTCGAGCGAGTAGGTCGTGCTCGGTGGAATGACCACCGTGCCCTTGACACCGTCGACCGTGACCACAAAGTTGTTGTTGGTTGCGTCCACTGCAAAGTTGTTACCCACGTTGACTGTGGGCGGCTTGCCCACTGCCACTGCGGGACCTGAAGCAACACCGCGCGTGGCGAGCTTGGATGTCATGACTTTGTCCACAGTCAAACCCATAAGTGAGCCGCCCGAGGTGGACACGTCAGTGATTTCAATCGAAGAATAGTCGCCAGTAGTGCCCGAGCTCACGCTGAAGGACTTGCTCACTGCGTCGTAATTTACCTGGATGCCGTAGCGCTGGTCGGTAATGGCGCGCAAGGGGTTTTTGTTATTGGGCAGCATTTTCAGGCCCGACAGGCCGTCGGTGTCTAGCGTCACAGGCAGCGGCGACAGGCCCAAGATGCTGTTGGGCGAGGTGCCTGAGGCCAACGTGATGGTGTTGGCGCCGGCGTTGGTGGTGTCTACAAACTTGAAACTTTGGCTGCTGTAGTCGTAGGTTACTTGCATCGGAGAAGAGGGCAGGCCAGCGCTGAGTACCGCACTGCGCCCCATGGTCACGCCGCCGGAGGCTGTCGCAGCAATGGCAGTGGGAGACACGCCAGCGCTGGTGCCGGTGATCAGTCCCGCTTCAATGTCGTTGACTACCACGGTGGTTGCCGACGTAATGCCGCCGGTCAATGTGGGCGTGATGGCTGCCCGTGTGGCCAAGGCCTGGTTGAAAACCAAAACTATCTTGGTATTGTCGTCCGGGTCGATCTGGATGTCAGTAATGCCCGCAGCCGCAGCGCTGGTCGTGACACTGTCTGCCACCGCCAAAATCGCCGCCTTGTTGGCCACGATCAAGGCAGCCGTCTGGGCTGGGGTATTGCCTTTTTCGGATCCGGCAATGGCTACACCCATAAATGTCGAAACGTCGGTGGTGGTGCCCGATAGCGCCAGCGTCTGCTTGGGGAACTGGTGGTAGGTGAGTACCACCGAGGTGCCGTCCGCACCCAACTCAATGTCTTCGAGTCCGGGGTTTGCAGTAATGATGGCAGCCTTGTCGCTCACGATACGCCCGGCCGTCATGGCCGCAGTGTCGCCACTGACCGTTGAGGCAACCGCCACATTCAAGAACGAAACCGCACCGGTGGCAGTGCCCGACAGGGCGATGGACTGGCGTGCGTGACCGCCCAGCACCGAGTTGTCGACCTGGGTCTGCAAAATTTTGGTGAGCTCTTCTACCGTGACGTTGGTCTCATCGGCAAAGCCAGACAGTTCAAGCTGAATTTTGATAGGGGCACCGTTTTGCACCCGCGAGTCGCTGATCGTGAAAATCTTGTCTGGGTTGGTGCCGGCCGTGGTAGACGAGAAGTTAAAAGTGGTTTCGTCGCCAAACTTGCGGTTGAGGTATTTGGTGGCTTCAGCTGCCAAGGTGGCACCGGTCAATACCGTGGTCGAGTCTTGTAGGTAGCTCAGGTCTACGGTCACTGGTGAAGTAGAGTTGTCTACGTTGACGGTAAACAGATTGCTCAGGTCAATCGGTGTGGGCAGTGACTGCAAACCGGCAAAGGTGTTTTCGCCGCCCGACAGGTCTACGGTCGAACTCACTCCGCTAATGCCCGCAGGCACCGAGGTGCGTTTGTCGGTCAGCTCATCGAGCGAAATCAGCTGCGTCTTGGCGGTGGTCAGTTCGTCTTTGACCTCGTTGTACGATTTGATCTGGCCATATTGGTTGACGTACTGCAAGTCACCGTTGATGTCGGTGGACTGTGCCAGTGCGGCAGACACCTGGTCTTCGCCCACAAACACATGGGTTTGCCAGTTGTTGTAAGGGCTGGTCTGGTTGGCGTTTTGGGTTTTGACGTAGTAAATCGTGGCCAGGTAGCCGTTGCCACCATTGTCATACACGGTAAACGCTGTCGACTTATTGAAGGTGGCAGGGTTGGTCCGGCTGAAGGGTTCGCTAATGACGGCGGCGTCGGCGGGGAAGTTCAGGCCAAGGGACACGGCAGAAGTTTGCCGGGCTTCGCCAGAGGTCTTTTGGGGGATGGTCAAGACCACCCGGTCATCCACATTGGCGCTACCGGTCGAGTCAACCGTCGCTGCCATCAGGCGCTGGCCTGCGGAGTTGACCACGTTGAACTGCTCATTGAGCGAGAAGGATCCGTTACGGGTGTAGGTGTCGGTCAGGCCGTCGGCCGAGCGCAGCGGAAAAAAGCCGTCACCCGTAATGGCCAAGTCCAGCGCATTGGACGAGAAAGAAATATTGCCCTGGCTAAATTCCTGGCTAACTTGCTTCAAGGACACGCCCTGACCCACGGTACTTGAAGCCTTTTGCAAGGGCGAGGTGGCGAAAATATCACCGAAGTCAGCGCGCGAGCGCTTAAAGCCGGTGGTACCCACGTTGGAGATGTTGTTGGCTGTGACGCCCAACATGGCGGTGGCGGCATTCAGACCGGTTAGCGAGGTATAGAAAGACATGGTTTGTTTCTCCGGGGGTGTTTAGGGGTGAGGGGTGGGGTGTGCGGGCAGTGGCGTTTAGCCGTCAATACGCTTGACGTCGGACAACTTGACGGTCTTGCCGCCTTCAATCTGAAGCAGCATGGTTTTGTCGGCTTCCTGGCTGACGCCGATCACACGGGCCATGGTGCTGACCGAGGGCGTGGTGACCTTGCCCTGGCTCGCCACTGAGGCGGAAAAGCGGTAGCTGCCGTCGGGTAGGGCGTTGCCGGCGTCGTCCATGCCGTTCCAAGACCAGCTCATGTCGCCGGCCGTCTGTGAGCCCAATATCTGGGTGCGTACCAAAATCCCTTTGGTGTCGTAGACCTTAAATTGCACGCCGTCGGCACCCGTGGGCAAATTGACCACGCCCTTGACCGGCGTGCCTTTAACTAGTTCGGCCGGGCCGTCGGGTACAGCCACCTTGCCGCCAATCAGGTTGGCGCTGGAGGTGATCTGGCTGCTCGACATGCTCTCCACAAATGTGGACAGCGAGCCTGACATATTGGTAGTGGCCTCCAACTGCGAGAACTGCGCGAGTTGCGCCACGAAGGCCTCGTTTTTCACCGGGTCTAGCGGATCCTGGTTTTTGAGCTGGGTGGTGAACAGGGTCAAAAAGTCTTTTTGCCCCATGGTCGACTGACCGGTGGCTGCAGTCATTTTTGCCTGCGCATCTTGGGCCGTGGTGCGGATGCCTGAGGGCACGGCCGAGGCCCAAGCGCTGTTGGTCTGCGCGTTGGAAGAGGACAATAGGTTGAGGTTGGCCATGGTGGGTCTTCGCGGTTAAATCAGCTCTTAATGATGTCAAGCGTGCGCATCATCAATTGGCGCGCGGTGTTGACGACTTCAACATTGTTTTGGTAAGACCGCGCGGCGGCCATCATTTCGACCATTTCCGACATCTCGCTGACGTTGGAGAGGTAGACGTAGCCGTCCTTGTCGGCCGCCGGATTGCCGGGGTCGGACATACGCGATATCGACTTGGGATCGTCCGAGATTGCAGATACCTTGACGCCGCCCTTGTTTCCAAGTTCAGTGGTGTTGAGCTGGGTTTCCATGATGGTTTTGAAGTTGACGCGTTTGCCGCGAAATGCCTCCTTGTCCGAACTCGCCACCGTTCCGGCATTGGCAAGATTGGAGGCGGTAGTGTTCATGCGCACGGTTTGCGCATTCAGGGCCGAGCCGGCGATGCCGAAAATATTGTCAAGTGCCATTGCTTAGTCTCCGCGCAGTGCTTTGCGAATGCCGCTGATGCGGTTTTCAAGAATGCTCAAGGTGGTCTGGTATTCGGCGGCATACTGGCCGAATTTGGCCTGTTCCACCGACAACTCGACCGTGTTGCCGTCAAAGGCCACGTTAAATGGGGTGCGGTATTTCAGGCCGCTGGCGTCACCCGGATCTCCAATGGGAATGTGCGCGGTATCGGTGGTGCGCATGCGGGTGTCTTGGGTGTCTTTCAAGACTTGGCGGAAATCAATGTCCTGGGCTTTAAAGTTGGGCGTGTCTGCATTGGCAATATTGCGCGACAGCACTTCCATACGCTGGCTGCGCATGCCCAGGGCCTTTTCGTGAAGGCTAAAGGTGTTGTCAATGATGTTCATGCGCTCTCCATTGCTCCAGGTTGAACTGCCGGTTTGCTGACACATTTGCCGCAAAATCCTTTTCGTATAGATCCTTGCAGCAACTTGCATGCCATGTGCAAATTGCCGCTTTTCGGGGCTGCAAAGCTGTGGCCTATTGACCCGGCGCCGTGGGCCTTGGTGCCTTGCTTATGCGCTTGCTTACCAGGGCGGCAAAGTCTTGCCGCTGTCGGAAAGAAGATTGCCGTACGCGGCCTGCACGCGGCCAAGTCCGCCACGCGCTGGCCGATTTAGGGGAGATTGTTTTCGACGTATTGCTGCGCCCGCTGCGCTTGCACGCGCAAGCCAGTGGGCAGCATCTGGCCTAGGCGGGTAGCGGCGTTTTGCAGCAAACCCTGGCGGATGGATTGGCGGGTGATAGGGGCGCTGGTGTCGTTGCCCACGTGCAAGGCACGGGCCTGCTGGCCCCCAATGTTGAGCGGTGCGTTGCTTTGGGCCTGTGCGCGCGAAGCCGGGTTGAGCACGGACAGGTAAAGGTCTTCTAGGCCGGCGGGGCCCTGGCTTTTCAGGCCTACGTCGTCAAAATACTTGTCCACCAGGCTGAGCTGCTTGTGCACGCTCAGGTCCAGGATCGCCTTTGGATTGGCGGCATAACCGGCCGAGGCCGCACCGCGCGCGGGGCCGTCGCAAAACTGGATGATGCCGTGGCAGCGCTGGTTGCTGGCGCGCGGGTTCATGCCGTCGCTTTCCATCAGCGTCATGCGCGCAAAGTCGTCTGGGGAGAAGCGGTGGTTATCCGCCATTTCCAAAATCTTGTCGTACACAGCCGTTTTTTCGGCGGCTGGGATAAAGCCCTTGGCTACAGCCCTGTTCAGGGTTTGCTGCAAGACCGGATGCGGTGCTCCAGCAGCCGGGCCTGCGATGCCAGCTTTGGCCACGGCCTGGGCTGCGGGTGTGAACTGGGGCGAGCGCACGTCGTAGCCCAGGGCTGCTTTGCGCAGGGCTGCTGCCTGCGGGGTCGCAAGGGCGATCGTGGTTTTGGCGGTTGCTGAAACGTTCTGAGTGGCCGCATCGACCCGCCGCACCGAAGCCACCGGCATGCTTTGCAAATCGGCTTGGATGGACGACAGATTGATACTTTGGCCTGGATACACCAGGTCGGCGTTGCCAATGCCATTGGCGCTTGCCAGTTGCTGGGCCAGGCGCATTTCCTGGTTGCTGCCAAGTTGTACGCCGCGCGCCTGGGCCTGGTCACGCACCAGTCCAATCAGGGTGTCGCCCGCAGCAATAGTGACTGCGACGGGGCGCTGTTGCGGGTTGGCTGCGGGTGCTGCAGCCTTGCCCTGGGCTTGCTGCAAGGCCTGCGAAAAGGCTTTGCTGGCGCTGGCACTGGTGTTCGCGGGCACCGGCGCAGCGGCGCCCGCCGCCGGCAGAAGCGGTGCGCTGGCATTGGCCTGGGCTGCGTTGCGGGTCCACATGGTTGGTTAAGCTCGCTTCCGTAAATGAGACGCCTGAAAAAAAGTACCCTTGGCGCTAAATGGCATTGTTCTTGCGCTGCAGGTTCAGGGGCACCTGGCCCTGTCATTTTTTCAACAGATAAAGTCCCTTCATGCAATTGCTGTGCCATTCACGCCAAACACCCAACAAACGCTGGGTGGGTGCCCGTGTGCGGCACACGGCGGCTTTGCTGCTGTCGGTTTTTTGCCTGGGCGCTGCCGCCCAAGCCCAAACCCCGCCCCCTTCAGACAAGCTTTTGACGGAAGTGGGGCAATGGGTTCAACAGACCCAGCAGCTCGAAGCCAGCCAATTCAGCTTTGCACCTCTGGACAGCCGGGTGCAACTGCAAAGCTGCGACCGTCCCTTGGTAATGGACACGCCTTTTGCTGCCCGTGAGACGGTGCGGGTGCGCTGCTTGGGTAACCCGAGCTGGCAGTTGTACCTGCGGGTGTTACTCAAGCCTGGCGTGGCTCCTGGTCTGCCGACTCAAAATACCGCAGCGCCCAGCGCTAATGTGAGCAGCCCGGCGCCAGCCACGGTTGTCGCCACACGCCGGGTGGTAGTGGCCAGCCAGACTTTGCGCGCAGGCAGCATTGCCAGCCGCGAGCTCTTGCGCGAGGTGGACGTTCCCGCCCAAGGCGTGGAATTGCAGGCAGTGGGCTCTATTAAAGAGGTGGAAAACAGCGAACTGGTGCGCGACGTGCAGGCCGGTGTGCCCCTGCGCGGCTACGATGTGCGACGGCCAGTGGTGATCAAACAAGGACAATCTGTGCTGCTGACCGTAGGCCAGGGAAACGGATTTAGCATCACCGCGCGGGTCGAAGCCATGCAAGACGGCAAAATAGGTGACCAAATCCGCTTAAAAAATCCCGACTCGGGCCGATTACTAACGGGGATAGTGACCGGACCGAACGCAGCACGTGGCCTTTGAAAGTTTTTTTGACTATTTTTCCGATTTACCCTCAAGTTATTCTTGGACGCGCCGATTCTGTGAGTAATAAACCCTTTTGACCGACTAAAGTTACCAAAGTGAGCCCACCATGACCGATGCCATCAACCCCCTTTCCCGGCAGGTACCGACCGATACCCTGGCCCGCAAGGCTATGGAAAAGTCGACCAAGGCAGCCACCCTGGCACCCTCGTCTCTCGGAGTGGCACTGCCGCCCGAGACGGAAGTTGCCGCCAACAAGTCGCTAGCCGCAGCCAAGGGCGCGGAAGTAGCCGGCTTTAGTGCGATCAAGGCGCGCCTGCAGCAAGAGCCTGACTTTGACCGCGTCAAGGTCGACTCCATCAAACAAGCAATCGAAAGCGGGCAATACCCCCTGAACCCACGCCGCATCGCCGAGAGCTTTGTGGCCCTGGAACAGATGATCAGCAACTAAGCCCCGCCAGCGAGACCGCACTTTGAACGAACCCGTTGCCTACGCCACAACACTTGCCGATCAGCTCTCGCAGATGCTGGAGCAGGAATTTGAGGCCTTGCGCAAGCAGGAAATCGACCAGTTTGAGCAACTCCAGCCGGTAAAAACCGAACTGCTGGCCGAGATCACCCGCCTAGCGCCCTCTGCGGCCGACATCCAGGCGCTGCCCGAGTGGCAGGAATTCCGCAACACCATGATCAATTGCCGCGATTTGCACCGGCGCAACACTGTTTTGATGGAGCGCAAGCTCGAAGCCGTACGCGGCACTTTGCAAAGTCTGCGTGTGGACGACGCGGCCAGCCCGGTCGAGGTGTATGACCGGCTAGGCCATATCTCCCGCTTCGGCCGCAATTCCGGCTACAGCGACGCCTGAACCACCTCGGGTGCGTCCGCATCCGTGGCCCCAGCCCCATCCGCCTTTTCGTCGCCCGGGCGCATGCCCTTGAGCCAATACACCCACGACAAAATTACCGCTACGGCGGTAAACAGTTCCGGCGGCACCTCTTGGTCCACGTCTAAGCGGCTGAGTAGCGCCAACAAGGCGGGGTCTTGCGTGATGTAGACGCCGTGCGCCCTGGCTTCGGCAATCATTTCCAACGCCAGCTCGTCTTCGGCCTTGGCCGTGACCATGGGCGTGGCGTAGCTGCCGTATTCAAGGGCAATGGCCTGGCGGCGCTGGCTCATACCCGAAAGTCCAGTACCGTGCCGGGTTGCGCCTGGGGCTGTATGGCCGCAGGTGCGACTGGGCGGGCGCCCGGATGGGCGTGAAAGCTGCGCATGGACAGGCCCACCTCGCGCAGCTTGTCGCGCAGCGCCTGCGCACCTTCTTGCGCCAGCGCTACTACGGTCGGGCGCAGCGCCCACATGGACAAATCCAGGTCGGTGTCGCCATGCAAGTCGGCCTTAAGCCAGAGCTCGCCAAAGTCTTGGCTGGTGGAATGGGCGTTGACCGTGTAGACCGATTCCTGGCCTGGGGCCTGGGGCTGGCGCTCAAAGCGCAGTTCAATGGGCGGCTGATTGGCAAAAGGCAGCACCACGGACATCGCCATCGCACCATCGGCCTGGGCTTTGACGGCGCCGATTTGCGCGGCGTCCAGATCACCGAGCGCGCGTTTGATGTGCTGCGCCTCGGGGCCGTCTTCTTCGCCGGCGTCACTCACCGCTTTGAGCAACTGGTGCAAGAGCTGCTTGGGGTCTAGTGGCGCGGGATTGCGAATACGACCAATGCTGGTTTCTGAGCCCATGGCGCTGAACATCGCCATGCGAATGCTCTCAGGCGTAAGGCGCTCGGCCGACAGACGCATGGCCTGCCATTGGGCCTGCATCTGCATTTGTGCCTGGGCCTGCATTTGTGGCGAACCTGAAATTTTTGCCAACACCGCGTCCAGGCCCTCGCCAGGCTCGAACAGCTGGCGCAGGTCGGGCATTCCCGGTTCACGGTAGAGCAGGCTGCCCAAGCGCGAAAACACCCCGGCAAACCCGGCAAAAGGAGTGCTCGCCAGAGCAGCGCTGCCCCCCATGCCAGCCAGCGCGATGGCGGTAACTGCGCTGGTGGCGGGAGTGGCCACAGCCGCAGGTGTCGGTGTTTTTGCGCTGATCTCGGGCGCATAAGGCGTGGCGGTTTGCGCCGTGGGTGCGCCCGGGGTGTTGCTGGCCAAGGGGAAAGGCGTCTTGGCGCCCGGCCCCAGCAATTGCAAGGTCACGCTGCCGTCCGCGTGTGCCTGGACCTGAAAGCTCAGGCGTTGGCCTACCTCCCAGCCGTTGGCCCGGGGCACGCCAATTTGCCGCCCGCGCAGCAAGAGCGCGAGCTGCTCGCCCTGGGGCTGCACCGTGGCCTGCACGATCTGCCCGTCTTTGAGCTCCAGCGCGCGCGCAGTGATCGCCTCGACCAGCGGCAGCGAGGCCTGGCCCTGCAGAAACAGCGGGCTGGGCCGGGCAGGCGCCGTGCTTTCGGCGACCGCAATCACGGGAATTGAACCCAGCGCTTGCGCTCGTCGCTGGTCGAGTGGGCAAATGGAGCCGTTTTTGGGGGTGCTACTTCCACTGGCGGAGCTAGGCTACCCAGATGGATGCGCACCAGCGCGTCATGGTCTGGCACCACCAGCGGCACGCCTTTGCGCAACTTGGGCACTTTGCCAGGTGTGATGGCCTGGGGATTTTGTGCAATAAATGCCTGGCGCAGCAGCTCGATTTTCAGCGGGCTCTCGGGCAGGGTGCGGGCAATCACCTGGTCAAGCGTCTCGGTGGGCTTGGGCAGGTAGCTGCGCGCCATGGGCGCCGGTGCGCTGGCGGGCTCACTGGCCGTTGGCGTGTTGCTTGCTGCAAAGGCCGGCGTGGGCAGTGACGCCAGGCCGGTTGCCAACAGCAGGGCTGCAGCCGCCAGGAGGGCGTCACGCAAATACCAACTGCGGTGCTGCGCCCGTGAAATCAAAGGTTTGGGGGCGGGCATGGCGAAGTTCCTCTAAGGGGGTGCGCGGCAGATGCCTTAGCGCTGCGCCTCGGCCGACCAAGCGGTCCAGGTGGTTTGTATGGTTTGCTTGGTGTCGTTCAAGGGGCGCAGCTGGGCGTAATACTCGCCCACCGCCTGCACTTTGGCCAGCACGGTTTGCGCTGCTGCACCGGGCTCCAAGGCCCGTTGAACGCCGTTTTGGTCGTGCGCGAGCACCCATTCGTCGCCCACCCGCACCCCGGCGGCGCTGCCGACATTGATGCGCACCTGGGCGGCTGCGGCTTGTGTGACGTCGGCCATCACCGCCTGGCAGCGCAGCTGGGTTTGCAGTGCCTGGCTCCAGGCCTGCACCTGCTGTTCCACTTGGGCCTGCGCCGCTGGGCTTAGGCCAGGGCTGGCCCAGTTGTCGTCGGTGGCAGGCAGGGTCAGGCTGGCGCTGGACTGCAGCATCGGCTTGGCTTGCTTGCGTGCAGTCAGCGTCATGCGAACCTGTACTTGCAGCCCGGCGCCCTGCGCATTGGCGTTGGCATCGGCTTGTGGTTCGGCTACTTGCTCGGATCGTCCGCCCTTGGTTTGCGGAGCGAGAGACGTATCTAGGCCCTTGAGGCTGAAGATAGTGCCGATGCTCGGGCTGCGGGAGGGACTGATGCTGAGCAACTGAAACTGCAGCTGCCAAGGCATTTCGTCCTGGCTGGAGCCCAGCAACGCTTGCTGGTAGCTGGTGCGGCCCTCATTGCGGGCGCGCTCGACCAGGCGCCACTGCGCGCTGGACGCGCCGGCTTGCTGCAACTGCGCCAACACGGTGGCTTGCAAGGCGTCGAGCACGGGTGCGTAGTCGGCACCCCAAGCGGTTTGGCTTGTCCAGTTCCAGCCCAGCACGTGCTGCAGGCGTCCGCTGAGCGGCGTTTTGCAGGCCGGTGCTTTGCCGCTGCCGGTGGCGTCGGTGCCATCGGCGCTTTGCCACTGCAGTTTGGCGGTGGGCTCACCTTGGGCGTCGGCACCGTAGGCCAGCACCCGCACGCCGCGCACTTTCATGCCTGAGCGAAAGGCGCTGAGTTCTTGCAGCGCGCCGTTGCCGTCAATCCATTGGGTGGCCGACACCTGGGTTGGGCCATCGAGTGCGGCTTGCACCAGGCCTTTGCGGATGGCGGCTAGTTTTTCCTCAGGCGAGAGCGTCTCGGCCCACAATGCGCCCGCGCAGAGCAGCAGCGCTGTTGCAGCGGCAACACGCCAGGTTCGGTGGGGGGCAAAACGCATCATGGTGGTTTATTTGTTTTTGGCAGCCAGTTGGCCCAGGTAGAGCATGCGCAGGTCTTGTACCGTGGCCTTGTCCAGCGTCAGCGTGGTCTCGTAGGTGTCGTCGCCCGAGGGGGTAATGCTCACCAGGGTGGCGCCATAGATGACGCCTTCGACGCGGCTGCGGAAGGTGTCGTTTTGCACCACCATGTCGGCCACGGTGGCGGTGGCGTCCATGCGCAGGCCGTAGACCTGTTCGGTCAGCGAGCGGTAGGCATCGAGCTTGGCCGCGCGGATGGCCAGCAGGCGCTGCTGCGCAGGAAGGCGGTGGTTTTGCACGCTGATGACCGCGTAGCCGGTGGCGGTGAGCGACTCGCGTCGCTCCACCAGTGGCAGGCTGGCCATAGGGATTTCAACGTGGTTCGTGGCCGTGGCAGTAGCAGCGGGCGCGGCGTTAAAGCCAGACATCGTCGGCAGGGCTTGGCAGGCGCTCAGCAGTGCCACAGCCAAAGCCAAGGCCAATTTGAGGGGGAGGATGCGGGTCATAGCGGTGTCCTTAGAGGTAGTCCATAGCAGTATCGGCAGCAGGGGGCAAATCTTGAGTAGCCACGGGTGTCGTCTCCTGTGTCGTCGCTTTTATCGCCACTGTGCCTGCGGGCCCGCCTTAGGCGGCGCGGCGCAAGTCTGCGGTAGCAGCGGCACCAGCTGCTGGCGCGATAAGGGGCGCCGACTCCAGCGCGGGCGCAGTGCTTGGCGCCTGGCCGGCAGCGGCCTGGTACCAGCGCAAGGCCTGCGCATAGTCTTGCGCCGTGCCCTGGCCGTTGGCATACATCGAGCCCAGGTTGAACTGCGCCGCGCTGTCACCCAGCTCGGCCGCTTGCAAATAGCAATGCAGGGCCTGGGCGGCGTCTGGCGTCACACCATCGCCCAAAAAGTACATGCGCCCGAGCTGCGCCCAGGCACTGGCTTCGCCTAGCGTGCTGGCCTTTTGCAGCAGCGCCAGGGCGTGAGCCGGGCTGGCCTCACAGCCTGCGCCCTCGTGGAGCAGGGTGGCGAGCTGCAGCATGGCCGGCGCATAGCCCAGCTGCGCGGCGCGCTCAAAGTGGGCGTAAGCCTCTTGTGGCGCTGCGGCGACTGCCTGGCCGTGCAGTCGCAGCTGGCCCCAGTTGAAGTGGGCCAGCGCGTCGTCTTGGTCGGCTGCGGCTTGCAGGTGTTCCAGCGCTTGCCGTGTGGCGGCGCCGTCGCTGGCGCTGGCGGGGTTTTGCAGCACCAGAGCCGCGAGGTTGTTTTGGGCTGGCGCAATACCGGCCTGCGCGGCGCGCTCAAAGCACTGTGCGGCTTGCGCCAAGTCGCGCACGGTGCCCAGGCCTTGCGCGTGCAGCAGGCCCAGGTTGAAGGCGGCGCTGGCGTCGCCCTGGTCGGCGGCTTGGCTGTAAACCACGATTTGACGTGCGTAGTCGGGCTCGGTTTGCAGGCCCTGGGCCTGCAGCAGGCGCAACTGGTATTGGGCGGCCGGGTGGTCTTGGGCGGCGGCTTTTTGCAGCCAGAGCAGGGCGCCCATTTCGTCGGTCGGCACCTCGCCGCCCGTGTGCAGCAGCATGCCTGCGGCGTACTGCGCCAGGGCGTCGCCCTGTTCGGCGGCTTGCAGGTA